>JBBSJZ010000770.1:0-2308 GCA_038256795.1 Pirellulales bacterium
CCACTTGCCGGTTTCCGTCATCGACGCACTCACCGGGTCTGTCGCCATGAAAACCAGGCCGAATGCCAAACCGCCGATCACCAAGTGCCACTGGGGCGGGATCGCGAACATCGGATTGGTGTCACTGCCCACGACGTTGAGCAGCAGTGACGTCGCGACCACACCGCCGATGACGCCCGCCATGATCTTCCACGAACCGACGCCCGAGCCGATCAAAATCGCGGCGCCGATGAAGCACAGAAGCGTGCTCGTTTCACCGACACAGCCTTGGATCGTGCCCAGAAACGCGTCCATCCAGGTGATCGAGGTCGTTCCATAAACAGTTTCAATCTTCGCCAGCGACTCGATGGCGCCGGCACCGTTGGTGTTCGCCATCTGACCCAACGCAGTCGCACCGCTGTAGCCGTCCACGGCCGTCCAGACTTTGTCGCCACTGATTTCGGGAGCGTGGGCGAAGTAGAGGAACGCGCGACTGGTGAGCGCCACGTTGAGAAAGTTACGTCCCGTACCCCCGAAGACTTCCTTGGCCACGATCACGCCAAACGCGATACCCACCGCGACTTGCCACAGCGGTATCGATGCGGGCAAGGTGAGTGGAAATAGCAAGCCGGTGACGAGGAACCCCTCGTTGATCTCGTGACCTCGCAGCACGCTGAAGACCAGCTCGATGTGACCCCCGACAAACATGCAAACGATGTACATCGGCAAAAAGAAGATCGCTCCGTAGACGAAGTTACCGACGTGATCGGCCCCGTCGTGCTGGAAACCGATGGCGGTGTAAATGGTCGAATGCCAATCGAGATTGTAAGTCTCGCCGGCCGCGGCCATCTCCTGGATTGCCTGGTTAGCCTGGTAGCCGACGTTCCACATCCCGAACAACGTCACCGGCACGAGTGTCATGACGACGGTAATCATCATGCGTTTCAAATCGATCGCGTCACGCACGTGCGTCGAACCGTGTGTCGTCTCGCCAGGCGTGTAAAGAAAAGTATCCAAGGCCTCATAGACCGGATACGCTTTCTCCAACAAAGCGCCTTTCACGAACAAAGGGTGGACGCGATCGAGGGCGTCTCGGAGTGCTTTCATCGCCAGTGGTTCCCGATTAACTGATTAAATGAGCCGATTGCGGCTAACTTGGGTGTCGTGTTGTCGCCCGTGTGGGCTTGGAATTCTCTAGCCTTCGCGCTGGATCGTGCTCAGGTTGTCGCGAAGTAGCGAGTCATAGTCGTACTTGCCGGGGCAAACAAACGTGCACAGGGCAAGGTCTTCTTCTTCGAGTTCGAGGGCACCGAGTTGTTGGGCGCTCTCGGTGTCGCGAACGATCAAAGAACGCAATAACTGGGTGGCGAGGATGTCCAGCGGCATCACCTTCTCATAAGTGCCCATCGGCACCATCGCTCGCTCGCTGCCGCCGGTGCTCGTGGTGAGCGCGAAACGCTTATTTTGCGAGATTGCCGACGCATAAATTTTGGTCACCGAATACTTCTCAAAGCCCGGCATTTGCCATCCCAAGAATTCCCGCTCGTCGCCTTCGGCGAGCACCGAGATTTGTTGGTGGTATCGCCCCAAGAAATTCAGCGGACTCGCGGCCTTGCGGCCACAAAGAATGCTGCCGGAGATGGGCCGAATGTTGGATTGATTGTCCGTGATTTCACCGGCGATCAATTCGGTAATGTCGGCGCCCATGCGGGTCTCGAGCAAGCGGGGTTGTTTGACGACGGGGCCTGCGAGCGAAACGACCCGGCGCGCGTCCAGGGTTCCCGTTGTCAGCAGTGCTCCGATCGCGATCACATCCTGGTAACCGATGTACCAAACCGTCTTGGTCGGACCGACGGGATCGAGGAAATGAATGTGGGTGCCGACGAGACCGGCCGGGTGCGGACCGGCAAAGGTTTCGATTTGGATGTTCTTGGCATCCGCGCTGGGGATCGCCGCTTGCTCGCCCTTGCAAACGAATACTTTGCCCGCGGTCAATTGCGAGATTGCTAACAAGCCCAGCGAGAATTGGTCGCGGCGATCGCTCAGCACCACGACGGGGTCGGCGGCGAGTGGATTGGTGTCCATGGCATTAACGAAGATCGAATGGGGCGACGATCCAGGTGTGGGGATGTTGCCGAATGGCCGCGTCCTCAACGACGTCCAAAGACCACTCTTGAGCAACACGTCCGTGATCTTCTCGCGGCCCAGACTCGCGGGGGTCTTGCCCTTGGTGTCGGAGAACTCGACGCGATCATCGCCGTCGACGTCAATCACGAGCGCCAGAAACTTTCGCTTCGCACCCCGAACCACGTCAGCAACGGTCCCCGAA
>JBBSJZ010000771.1:0-2304 GCA_038256795.1 Pirellulales bacterium
ATCCGTCGGGACGCTGGAAAACTACCGCAACACAGTTGCACTTGCCTGGACCGCAAGTGCATTCACCTTCCGCGCAATTGCACTGCGGCATCTCCAAAAGTTGCGTTGAGACGAGCTTCACCGAACTTGGCAAGATGGATTGGATCGACGGTTGATGACCGAAACTTGCAACAACTTCGGTAAGCGAAGCAGCCTTGCCGTTGTATCGACTTGCCAGTTCCTGCATTGCGGCATCGGTGCCGGAGGCATGTAATTTCAACGTTTCATTCAAGTCCACGACCGCAGCCACATCGCCGCCGTGGGTATGATGCTCGTGCCCCACGTGACCGTGTGATATCGAATTTTCATGCTGGGTATGGGGCTGAGTTTCCTGAGCGACAATCAATTCGCTCCGCGACGAATTATTCTGTACGACCTGAGACGGCCCGTTGGTGCGCTGCCAAGTCCACGCCAAGATCAAGACCGAAGCGGCCACCGAGGCAGCTATGACCATCATATCGTTGAACCATCTTGAACTTTTGCGACCATGATTGATCGCAACGGACTCTTTGCGGGGCAATGAAACGGATCGATCTTGCGCGGATAGGGCCGCCTGGATCGCTGACCAAGGCGGCGGATCCTCACTCGACGCTTGAACCGCAAATGTCAAACGCAGCTTCTCGAACGACTCCAATTCAGCTTGGCAAGCTTGGCAAGCCTGGATATGTGCATCAACTTCCGTCGCGGCTGCCTCGGAGAGTTCGCCATCGAAAAAGCTGGAGAGTTGCTGTTGTACGCTGTCACAATTCATGAGTATTTGCTCACGCTTGAAGCCCAAGTGCACCAATTCGCCGTCATTCTAAACGACTCGAACCTTTTAGATGGTCCGCGCGCTCGAATCCTTCACCATTTCCCGGCATTCTCTAGGTAAATCTGCCCATCGTCCAAATCAGGGCGGGTGGGGTCACGAGCATGGTCACGAACACGACGACAACTTTGAGTTTGTCGCTAACGCATGGATTCGCTGACATTAGTGCGCACATCGGATACATGATCGTGATGTTCACGTTGACTTTCGTGGCGGCGGTGTTGAGTTGGCATCTTTATGAGAAGCACTTCTTGAAGCTGAGCCGACTGTTCAGTGTCCGCTAAAAACGCGTCAACGTGTAACGATTGTAACGCCGCTGCCATATACCCCACCCTGGTTCCCAATACTGGTGACCTTTGCATTCATCGTAAATCCCCATTTTGTCCGATCCAAACTTCCGAAGGTAAAGGACTGTACCTCATCACCCCACCGGAGAAACGCAGGATGCGTAGACACACTTTAACTTTATTTCTGGCTCTACTGATGCCAGGACTGAGCGTCGCTCAGGAATCAATCGGACCGTACGACAGCATGCAGATGCTGAGGCCCGATGTGACGATTGCGCCTGAATATGAGACACATGGATTGTCGCTTGACGAGCTTCAGTCGATGGCGCTCGGAAATAACCCGACGCTTCGCCAATCTCAAGCCCAAGTGGAGGCCGAGCGCGGTGCTTCGCTGCAAGCCGGTCTGGTACCGAACCCATATGTCGGTTATGTAGCGGAACAAATCGGAGTCAATGGAACTGCTGGTGAAATGCAGGGAGCAAGCATCCAGCAGGAAATCGTGCGAGGCAATAAACTGGGGCTGAGCCGAGAAAAGTATGCACAGCGAGCGAGAATCGCTGAGACAAACTATGCGGCACAACGACAACGAGTGCTCAATGACGTCGCCGTCCGATACTACCAAACGGCTGCTGCTCAGCGCTTGATCGGGATTCATCAGCGAACGATCGATACGGCGCAAGACAACGTGCTGACGTACAAAGAAATGCTGAACCTTGGTCAAGTAGGGGCAGCGGACGTGCTAAAAGCGGAAGTCGAATTGCGACGCGAAACGGTTAACTTGAAGCAAGCACTGAACGAACAGGAACGGGCATGGCGCGAGATGGCGTCGTTCATTGGCGTCCCGACGCTCCCGTCGGCTGTGCTGATTGACCAATCCGAACAAATGCCGGCACCGATGGAATGGGACAGTGCCCTATCGCAGTTGCTCGCCAGCAGCCCTCAAATCATTGCGGCGCGACAGAGAGTTCGCCATGACCAGATCGTGATCCGGCGCGAGATTGCTGAGCCAACGCCAAACTTGCTGCTGGGCTTGACCACCGGCTACAACGCCGAGGCGGGTCAGGCGACCGCTGGAGTGACGGCGGGAATGTTCCTGCCAGTGTTCAATCGCAATCAGGGCACCATTCGTCAAGCCCGCGCCGACTTAGCGAACGATTGTGCCGAACTTGA
>JBBSJZ010000772.1:0-2303 GCA_038256795.1 Pirellulales bacterium
GATGTGGCCGTCCATGCTGAACACGCCATCGGTGACGATCCACACCTCTCGATACTGGTTTCGATTGTTACTCAGCAACGTTTCGAGCGAGATCAGATCGCGATGGGGATAGATGTGACGCGAGGCACGCGACAAACGACATCCGTCGATCAATGACGCGTGATTCAATTCGTCGCTCAAGATCAAATCTCGCTCGCTCGGCAAAGTTGCCACGACACCGCTGCATGCCGCGTATCCGCTGGGAAATACGACAGCTGCCTCGGTTCCCTCCAATAAGGCAATTTGATCCGCGAGTTCTTGGTGCTCGTCCGTCCAACCGCACACCAGAGCACTTGCACCGCTGCCGCGAAGTTCGCTCATTGGATGGCGGCTTTGAAGTGCTTCCGACGAGGCGAGACCCAGATAATCATTGCTGCCAAAATTAACGAGGTACTGGCCATTTTCGATAAACGAAATGCCCCGATGAATTCGCGGAATCAATCGACGTCGTCGACTTGATCGATCCAGTGCATCGAGTTGCTCGGCAAGGAAATCAAAGGAGCGTGTCATGGTCAAATCTTGATGAACACGCGCCGACGATAGAGCCACAAGAGAACGTAAAACATGATCGCCATTGATGTCACACCCAACAATTGTGGAACGAACGCTTCACCGAAGATCGCAAATGGTCGTTCCCCGAAATGTCGCAACAACAACTCATGAATCGGTTCTTCCAACGTCCAACTCATCACGTAAATCAGAATCGAATTGGCACCGATGACCAGAAACGGAAATGCCCAGCGTTGCCACCTACCGACGTCGCAGATCAAGTGCAGCGTTGCCAACCAAGCCATACACCAACCGCCACTGAAAATCGTGAACGATGGAGTCCAAATTCGTTTCACGTTCGGGCAAATATCCAGCCAAGCGAGCAACCACCCCAGTCCGATGCCGAGCAGGATCGCGGCGCCAAAACGGATTCCGCGAGAACGCCCATCGAGCGGTTCTCGTAACCAGACGCCCGCGATCAAACCGAAAATCATCGTCGCCATCGTCGGCACGAAAGATAATGTCAAATAGCCGCCTCCGTTAAATAAGAAAGTCTGTTCACGTGGAAACAAATTCAGGAACCACACGTCCGTCTTCCACGCCAGATTGCTGTTCTTATTCCACCGCGACGCGAACCCCTCGTGGTGATGCGGCCAGTCCGCGGGCACGCCAACGGCCGGGTAGTCGAAGTTGGGCGGTGGGGCAGGCGAGACGGCAAATGCTCCCCAGAAAAAAATCAGTATCGTGGCGGCCGACGCGTAATGGACCCAGCGAGGCGCCAGGGCGATTAGGAAAACGAAGAAGTATCCCAGCCCGATCTGTGTCAGCGTGTCTTCGAAAGTGAACCGCGTTTGTTCATGCCCGAGCGACCTCAAAATGATTCCCAACGCGATCAGTGCTAACGATCGCCACGCGGCGTGAATCAGCAGCCAAGTGGTCGACGAATCTCGCTTTAAGCGGCTGGCGATCGAGAACGGCATCGCGACACCGACCAGAAAGGTGAATCCCGGTTGGATCAAGTCGTGGAGCGAACATCCTTCCCAGGCCACGTGCGTGGTATGAAACCGAATCCACTCGAAAATGCGGACTCCCGGGAACCGCTCGGCCAGTCCGTCGAGATGCATGATCTCCGCTAACATCAGGAACATCACCATTCCGCGGTAGGCATCGATACTGACTTTGCGCGTCGGCGCAATCTCACTCGCGACCGGAGTAGACTCCGAGTTTGCAGGTGTTACGGTCAAATGTTTGGACATGCATGACCTGCACGATAAGGTGGCGTCGCGGAGGATAGGATTGAACGACTATCGTAACGAAGAAGTCGGCCTCGCGCCGCCATTTGAAAAACAACGCTCCTTTCCTTTGAGATTCGTTCCGCATGTCACCGACCAATCCGGCAATCATTCGCTTGGACGACTATTTGAAGTACGTCGGTTTTGTGGGCACGGGGGGGGAAGCGAAGGTTCGCATCCAGGCGGGTGAGGTTTTGGTCAATGGCGAAGTGGAAACTCGTCGACGAAAACAGTTGGCGATCGGAGATCGGATCGAGTTCGCCGGCCAATCGATCGAGGTCCAAGCGATGGACTGAACCCGTGCAAACGCGGATCGTCGCAGATTGACTTTACCGGTTATGCCGGATTGGCTTTCGGCCGAGGTCTTGCCAATTTGTGGCGATCATCCGACCGATGAAACACTGCTAGTGGTCGCCCCGCTCGGGTTGGTCGTGTTTGCTTTGCTTAATGTATCTTGTGGACTGTTTTCATCGGTTCACTCCA
>JBBSJZ010000773.1:0-2289 GCA_038256795.1 Pirellulales bacterium
CCGATGTCGACGCGCTCGTCCGATACGCCGGCCAAGTTCGACTGCGGTGGCAGAATTGCCGAATCTTTTTGAACGACGAAGACGTGACGGGCGAGATTCGCACGCCAACGGTCACGGCGGCAATTCGATACATGGCGGACCTGCCAGAAGTTCGACGACAACTTTCGAAACAACAACGCAAGATCGCCGCGGGTCGCGATATTGTGACGGAAGGACGTGATCAGGGATCGGAAGTTTTTCCCGATGCTAAGTGCAAGATTTTTCTGACCGCATCGGCCGGCGAACGGGCGGCCAGGCGGCAACAACAACTCGCCGACTCCGGTCGCTATCTGCCGATCGAAGACGTGTTGGTGGCGCAAGACCAACGCGACCGAGAAGATCGAAACCGACCGGTCGGCGCGTTACGCCCTGCGGCTGATGCGATCGTGCTGCAGAGCGACGGGATGTCGCCCGACGAGGTACTCGAGCGGGCGCTCGAAATCGTCGAAACGGTTATCGAAGCGGCGCGTCAGAGCGATTAAACACGTCTCCATCGGTCTTGGGGATTAATCAGCCGCCGAGCGTTAGCTCACGGTTCCTGGAAACCGGACGTTAGCGGCTTGTCGGTTTAGTGTATCCGCACGATGGGTGGTGTCTGCATTCGCATTTCGCGCTATGCTTGCTCGCGTGGATTGTCCGTGGACTGCGCAGGGGAAGTTGTGATGAGTCAGCGAACACCGAAAAACGCTTACTGGCAGGATGCACCGGCACCGCGGGAACAGTTGGTTCTGTTCACCGAATCCCTCGAATCGCGAATTCCCGACGACCACCCGGTTCGCTTGCTCGATGAAATTCTCGGCTCCCTGGACTGGACCACCTGGGAGGCCAAATATCACGGCAGGCTTGGACAACCGCCGATCCATCCACGCATTATCGCTTCGGTGTTACTCTTCGCAATGATTCGCCGCGTCCGCAGCAGCCGAAACATCGAGTATCAAATCCGCCACTCGATCGATTTCATGTGGCTGGTTTGCCGGACGCACGATCGACCACGACACGATCAGCGAGTTCCGCCGCAACCACACCAACGAACTCGGTGGCATCTACCGCCAGATGATCCGCATCGCCATCAGTATGAAAGTCGCCAAGCTCGGTGAACTGTGCATCGACGGCACTCGCGTACCGGCCAATGCCAATCGCTATCGGACCTGGACCGCCGATCGCGTCGGCAAAGTGATCGCGGCACTCGACGAGCAACTTGTCGGGGCGATGGCCGAACTCGAAACGGCCGACAACGTCGAAGACTTGATCGGCCAAGACATCACCGACGACCATCTGCCGCCGGAGATTGCCGACTTGAAGGTTCGCCGCGAGAAGCTTGACGAGATTCTTGGCAAGCTCAATGCGATGGACGCCGAGCGAAAGAAGTACGGTAAAGACCCCAAGACCAACCCGGCTCAAATCCCCAAGACCGATCCGGACGCTCGCACGCTGCTTAATAAAGAAGGCGGCTACGCACCGAACTACACACCGATGGCGGTGACCGAAACCGAGAGCGGTTTCATCGTCGCAGCGGACGTGGTGATCGGCAACGTCGAACACGATCAGTTGCTACCGATGGGTGCGATTCGAATCCGGCCGAGCGTGACGATCCGAGAGAGCCTGTTGAACCGCAGCGACTTGACGAACTGCCCAACAATCCGACGACCAAGAAGTTTGACAAATCGGCGTTCGTTTATGACGAGGCGACCGACTGCTACTACTGTCCGGCCGGCAAACCGCTGCCGAAGGTTGGCACCGAAAAGAAACATCGCAGCGGTGGGCGTGTGATGCTGCAAACGGTTTACATGTGTGGCGATTGCCAGGGCTGCCCGCTGGCTTCGCGTTGCCGCAAGAATCCCGAGGCGGTCAAAGGTCGCCGGATCACCCACGACATTCACGAAGCAGCTCGCCGTCGTCAGCGAGTGCGGATGCGAGAGCCCGAAGTTAAGGAGCGACACAAGAAACGTAAGTCGATCGCCGAGCGGCCGTTCGCGGTAATCAAAGCAGCGATGGACCTGCGTCGATTCTTACTCCGCGGCATCGAGCTCGTTGTACCGCATGTCTCGGGCTGCCATTAGCCGCTCTACAGAGTGGTTAGGCGATTTTCACTGTGGACTTTTTTGTGGGTGCTGCGAATGATTCGCGGCTAGAGGTTTGCGGCTGTCGCTGCGGACGGTGGACGCCTGTTGCACGGAGGTGCGTTTGATGGGTGCGTTGGATCTTGCGGGTGAATTAGTAACAGCTCAATTTGGCGACGCTCGTCTGAAC
>JBBSJZ010000774.1:0-2287 GCA_038256795.1 Pirellulales bacterium
AAATGCAAAAATCGCCCATGGCGATGGGGTAACCGATCGGTGGTGCCCAGCATGAAAATACCTAAAAACCGGACGCCAATGCATAAAACGGTGAGACCAATAGAACATGGTATCGTGGAGTACAAGGCAAAGGAAAAAGCTGATTGGCAAGTAAATGAGGGGATACGTAAAGGTGTCCCAGTAGATGCTGGTCATCCCGGCTTTGTACATTTCAAACACCCCTGTGCACATGATCGAGAAAATTAAGATCGATTGCAAGGACATTCTCACTTCTCTAAAGATGCCGTTTCGCGACGGCCTCCGGTCCTGTATGCGCCGTTTCTCTTTTTCGTCGTTCGAATTTAAAAAGTAAACGTAATATGCATGGCCGCACGGAAGCAAATAGCCCATGATAAGAATGAAAAGCAAGATTACCGAAAACTCCGTGAGTAGCACGATGAGCAAGTCTAACGAGAGCATGGATTCGAATCCGAGTTAGTTTGTTTGGACGGATGTCGCAACGCGTTGAGGAATCGGCAAATCTAAACCCGCATTATTCACCAAGAACTTACTGCCGGTAGAAACCATCGCGTGAAACGCTACTTTTAACGCTTAACCACAACCAACTCAAACGTAAAGCAGGATCACGCGATAGGTGAACACCAAGGTAACCTTCTCGAGCCATATTTCAATCGCTCCGTTAAGGTGACGTACCGAAACACTCTCTCCGTGAATATTCCATGACACACCAAGCTGTTCTTCGTCGCGATGTCTTGAAAACCACTTTGGCTTGGGCCGGTGCTGCGGTGTTGACCACTCGCACGCAGCGAGCCAGTGGATTTGCCAACGCCTCCGAGCGACCGCGCATGGCGGCGGTTGGAACCGGCAGCCGCTGGTACATCAAAGCAACAGGGCTGGACATGAACTACGGTTCGGCTCCCGAAATGAAAATGTTTGGTGACTACGTCGCTATTTGTGACGCGGATGCCAATCGGCAAGACATGGCAGCAGCATTTGTCAAAGAGTGGACAGGGAAAGCACCGGATACGCCCGCCGACTACCGCGAGATCATCGATCGCGACGACATCGACATCGTCCATATTTCCACTCCCGATCATTGGCATGCCAAGATCGCTATCGAAGCCATGCTGTCCGGCAAAGATGTGTACTGCGAGAAACCGATGACGCTAACGATCGACGAAGGCAAGTTGATGAGTGAGGTCTGTCGCAAGACCGGTCGCATGGTTCAGATCGGCACTCAGCAACGCAGCGATACGAATTTCCTCACCGCCATCGCATTGATTCGAGCCGGACGCATCGGCGAAGTTACCAAAGCGACATGTAGCATCGGCAGTGCGCCGACGAGTCCTGCGATACCGACGACCGCCGCGCCAAAGCATCTGGATTGGAACCGTTGGCTTGGGTCTGCGCCGCAGACGCCGTTCCGTTACGTCGCGAGTGACAACGGCGAAACGAAGAGCTGGTCGCGAGGCCACTACGAGTTCCGATGGTGGTACGAATACTCAGGCGGCAAACTCACCGACTGGGGAGCACACCACGTCGATATCGCTACGTGGGCACTCGGAAAAACGGACACGGGGCCGATTTCGGTTGAACCAGTGATGGTCAATCATCCCGTTGATTTCAAAGACGGATACCCGACTGATGACACGCGATACAACACCGCGACAGAGTTTTTGTTCCACGCCAAATTTGCCGATGGCAAAGTGATCGAAATTCGTCACGATCGCGACAATGGGATTCTGTTTGAAGGAACGGAGGGACGCATCTTTATCAATCGTGGACGTTTAAGCGGCGTTGCGGTCGAGCAATTGGCAACGAATCCGCTGCCTGATGGTGCGTTGGAAAACATTTACAAGAACCGTCCGCTCACCGATCACTTCCGCAACTTCTTCGAGTCGGTTACCGATCGGCAAGAACCGATCTCGGATGTGCATAGTCATCACCGAGCATTGACCACTTGCCATTTGTCAGGGATCGCCGCACGGCTAGGAAGAACGATCCGCTGGAATCCCGATAAGGAATCGATCATCGATGACGAAGAAGCTCAGAGTTTCCTTGCACGCGAGAAACGCCAGGGCTTCACGATCGAGATGTAGGCAGGTCAGCGTTTCCAGACCGACATGCACGAGAACCGGTTTATGGCATCGGCCAGTGGTCAGCGGGCTTTGTCCCCGAACTGCTCTGCTTGCGAGAAGATCAGCTGACAAGTCTCAACGATGATCGCGTCGGCCGAGCTCTCGACAGACTCTTTGACGTAAGCATTCCCGAGTTCGTGATGACCGTC
>JBBSJZ010000775.1:0-2280 GCA_038256795.1 Pirellulales bacterium
CCCAGGAAAAGTACGATGGTCTGCAAAGTGATCGCGAATGGTTGCTCGTTCAAGGTGCCACCCCGTTTTGCTTTGCTGCGCAAAACTCGCAACTGCCTCGTTCAGTATCGCATGGCTCCGAAGCGAACCTCTCGCCAGAGTAAAACGGTCCATCCGCAACTTGTATTCTGAGGTTCACTCGGTGCTAATCTGGTTGCATCGGCGTCACGCGTGATTCAACGTCACCATCGATGGTTGGTGATCTCCGGCGCTGGTGCTAAATTGAATCGTCCTTGTTAACTCCACCTCGTTTTAGTCGTGCAAATGACACTCCAAGCAAGTATCGATGGCCGCTACGACGCGTTGATTTTTGACTGCGACGGGACGCTGACGGACTCAATGCCGCTGCACTACGAAGCGTGGTGGACGACGATGGCGGGCTATGGAATCGCGTTTCCAGAAACGCAATTTTATTCAATGGCGGGGATGCCGAGCGAGAAGATCATCGCGGTGTTATGTCGCGAGCAAGCCAAGGTCATCGATGTCGATCGGGCGGCAGATGAAAAAGAAACGGCGTTCGAAACGAGGCTCGATCGGTTGCGGCCACTGGAGCGAGTGTGTGACCTTGCCAGGCACTATCATGGCCAGTTGCCGATGGCGGTGGCGAGCGGTGGGATCCGGCGGATCATCGACGCCCAGCTGCGGCAGATCGAGTTGTCGCATTTGTTCAGCGTGCGGGTGACTGCGGAAGACACGGAATTGCACAAGCCCGAGCCGGATGTGTTCCTCGAAGCGGCGCGGCAAATGGGTATTGCCGCGGAACGCTGCCTCGTGTTGGAGGATTCGCCGCTCGGATTCGAGGCCGCGTCGCGTGCCGGTATGGGCTGGGTCGACGTCCGCGTGAGCGCCGATCAGTTCAAGATTGAAGGGCCTTGTCGCTGATGTCCTTGCGGCACCAGGCGCCGGGCCACCGAATCTCTTTCACGGCTTTGTAGGCTTGCAGCTTGGCGATGCTGACGGATGAGCCGATCGCGGTGACGCCGAGAACACGGCCGCCGTCGTTGACGACTTTGCCATCGACGAGTCGAGTACCGGCATGAAAGACTTTGACGTCTTGGATCGCCGCGGCGCGATCGAGTCCGGTGATCTCACGACCGCGCTCGTACTCACCCGGATACCCTTCGCTGGCCATCACCACGCACAAACTCGGTCGGTCGTCCCATTCGAGATCCGGAAGTTCGCTGAGTTTGCCGTCGATCGTCGCTTCGAGAATATCGACGAGGTCGGTCTTCAAACGCATGAGCAAGGGTTGGCATTCGGGGTCACCGAAGCGGACGTTGAACTCGAGCACTTTGGGACCCGCCGCGGTGAGCATTAGTCCGGCGTAGAGCACACCTCGGAATGGGCGACGAGCTCGCTTCATTGCGTGCACGACGGGAACGAGAATGTCGCTCTCGACTTTGGTGAGCATTTCTTCGTCGAGCACCGGGGTTGGGCAGTAGGCGCCCATGCCGCCCGTGTTGGGGCCCTTGTCGCCGTCAAAGGCCGGCTTGTGATCTTGGGCGGGTGGAAGCGTCACGATCGTTTCGCCGTCGGTGATCGCCAGCACGCTGACTTCGGGACCCTGTAGCCGCTCTTCGATAATGAGCGACTTGCCCGCTTCGCCAAATTCACGGCGTGCGGCGATTCGGTCGATCGCTTCCAGGGCGTCGTGACGGTTGGTGCAAACGATCACGCCCTTACCAGCGGCCAGTCCATCCGCCTTGATCACGACCGGCACGGGATCATTCGGCTCGGGGTACCGGTCCTTGATGTAACGATTGGCGTCGTCGGCGTTGCGGAACGTTCGGTAGCTGGCGGTGGGAATGTCCGCCGCGTGCAGCAAATTTTTGCAAAAAACTTTGCTGCCTTCAAGCTCCGCCGCCGCCTTGCTCGGACCAAACACGCGCATCCCCTCAGCTTGCATCGCGTCGACGAGTCCGGCGGCCAACGGTGCTTCCGGTCCGACCACCGTCAATCCGATCGATTCCTTCTTGGCGAACCGAATCAACGCCGCGGTGTCCAGGGCATCGATGGGAACGTTCACCGCTTCCAGAGCCGTGCCGGCGTTCCCAGGGGCCACAAAAACTTGGGAAACGCGGGGGCTTTGGCTGATTTTCCAAGCCAGCGCGTGCTCGCGTCCGCCGTTGCCGACGATCAATACCTTCATCAACCCACTCGTTTCTATCGAAGTCATTTCCAGCGGGCCAGAGACCGTCAGCCAGCCATTCTTGAGCGGCAATGTATAGTCTCGGCGCGTAA
>JBBSJZ010000776.1:0-2275 GCA_038256795.1 Pirellulales bacterium
AACAGTTTCACCGAGCTTTGCAACGCAACAGGTTTCAAAGGCATTCGGTGGACCGGTTTCAGTGTAGATGAGTGGGAAGACTGACGGGTCGTCGCGATTTCCCAACGCGATACGTCCCAACAACGCGATCTACCCGGCAGACGTGGAGATGAGATGCTAGTGTACCTGGCGATCATCGCGTGTTTGTTGATTCTGAACGACACCGGCGGTCAGCCGAACCGACGCGCGGGCGAGATGATGTGCTTCTCCGTGATTGGCTGGGCCAGCCTGAACGAACGGCAGGCTCGTATCGAAGAATAAAAATCTAAGGTTGCGTAGGGTGACTGCGCGGCGACCGAAGCTCCGTGGCTGCGACGATTCCCGGCTGCGCGGTCAGTCGCACGCTGGCGTCAAGAGAGGATTCAGCTACGGAGAAGGAGACGAGTTCGGCTTCAAAGCAGCCGTCGATGAAGCGAGTGTCTAGGACTTTGGTGCCAAGCGTCTTGCGCTGAAAGGGGTTTGACCACGAGCGACTCACCTACATCCCCGAGTTGTCTCGCGATTTACCCATCAAAATCTGGATCGGGGAACTCCGGCAAGCTCAAAGAAAAACCCCGGTAAACACGGGTGAAAACAATGTTTCACCAACGTTTACCGGGGTCTTCAAGGCGGAGGACACGGGACTCGAACCCGCAGCCCCTTACGGGGTACCTCAGTTCCAGTGAGGCCGCTCACCAACTCGCTTATCCTCCGGTTGCGATCGATCGCTATCTTTGCGGTCGATCGCGATTTTGGCAATGCCAGGGACGTGTTTCTCGCTAACTCAATTCGCGAGTTTTGCTCCGCTGATCAACTTGATGAACTCGCCGTTGGACTCGAAGCGACCGAGTTGTTTAGTCAATTGTTCCATCGCGTCACAGGGATGCATGCTGCTCAGCGTACGGCGGAGCATCGTCACCGCCTCATACGTCTCTTCGTCATGCAGCAGTTCTTCACGACGCGTTCCACTTTGGCTAATGTCGATCGACGGCCAAACGCGTCGGTCGGCCAAGCGGCGATCGAGGACGATTTCCATGTTCCCCGTTCCTTTGAACTCTTGGAAAATAGCTTCGTCCATGCGGCTGTTGGTATCGACGAGACAGGTACCGACGATGGTCAGGGACCCGCCTTCTTGGAACGCTCTCGCGGTGGCGAACAACTTCTTGGGGATGTCCATCGCCTTGACATCTAAACCACCGGTCATGGTGGCGCGGCCGCGTCCGGTTTGACCCACCCATTTGTTGAAGGCACGCGCCAGTCGTGTGATCGAGTCGAGCATCAGAAACACGTCCTGGCCCATTTCGGCGAGACGTTTGGCGCGATCAATCACGAGTTGACTGAGTCGCACGTGACTTTCCACGTCCATATCCAGACTGCTGGCGACGATTTCGCCGCCATGCACATTGCGTTTCATGTCCGTCACCTCTTCGGGCCGCTCGTCGATAAGCAGCACGATGAGCGTCAGCTCGGGGTGGTTGACGGCGATACCCGTCGCAATGTCCTGCAGCATGATTGTTTTTCCGCTGCGCGGCGGGGCGACAATTAGAGCACGCTGGCCTTTGCCCAAAGGCGCCAGCAAGTCGATAACACGATTCGTGAGCGGCCGTTTGCCGACTTCGAGACGCAACCACTGCTCAGGATTGATCGCGGTCAACGTGTCAAAATTCTTAACCTCAAGGTAAGCCTCGGGCGTCATCCCATCGACGTCAAGAATCTCACGAATTCTCGGTCCCTGCTGGCGGCGGGCCAATTGGACCATGCCGCGGATGTGGACGCCTTGGCGGAGTCCAAAGCGTTCGATCATCGTGCCAGGCACGAAGGGGTCGGTGCGCTCGCGGGAGTAATTGTTCTCCTTGCTTCGCAAAAAACCGTAACCGTTGGGGTGCAGTTCAAGAATCCCGTCGCCCTCTTCGAGCGGTGCATCCGTCGGCAGACTGACATCTTCCAAGTTCGGATCGGCGCCTGGGCCGCCAGGACCACCGTTCCCATTTCCGTTCGCACCACCTCCACCTCCGCCTCCGCCTCCGCCACGTCGGCGGCGACGAGCACGAGGCTTGCTGCCGCTATTGTTCCCCGGATGGGACGACGCCGGCGCACCGGGGTCCGAAGGGGCGCGGTTGTCTGAAGGGTTGCGACTACGTGAGGTCCGTTTCTTTTTCGCCATTTAAAAATCCGAAGACGCCGAGATGAGCTGAGCAGTGAGTGAAAACAAACGAAACGACGTTTGGCCCAAGCAACAACCCCACAGCAGAGAGAG
>JBBSJZ010000777.1:0-2249 GCA_038256795.1 Pirellulales bacterium
AACCAGCACGATCGGAAAGACGGCCGACGGCATGGCCGCCTGCAACATCATCACTTGCTTTAGCTCCAAACTGCTGGCCAAAAATATCGTGGCGGTCAGCATCAGGATGGGCAACAGAAGCTGTCGAATCCCGATCGCCGCCAAGATGACTTTTCCGGATCCCGCCCAACTCGATCCGCGCAGAAAGTCAACAATGATCGCGCCGCTGAGCAACAGTCCCAGCGGGATCGCGCAGGCGCCAAGTGTCTCAATGGCCGTCCTGATCGGCGACGGCAGCAACGTGCCGCCGCCAATTTGCCGCAGCAAAATGGCGATCATCACTGCGATGATTGGCGCACTCAGGATCGCACGTTTCCAGTTGCCGCCCGCAGACCCGCCGACGATCGCGATCCCGATGCTCCAGAGGGCCAAATCCACGCCGACATTGTGCAAGATCAAGTCGATGACGGCATCGGGATAGAACTTCTCGGCCAGCGGCAGCGGGATGTAGCCGTAATTGCAAACTCCAACGCACAACGCGAACGCTCGCTGTTTCGCGTCGGAATCCAATCCGATGAAGCGACCGACCGTCCTGGCGAAAACGAACGCGACGACGAACCCCAGCGCAGTCAACGCGAATCCGAACGCGGGTGGAGCCCATGCGTCGGACAGGGAAGCAAATTGAGTTCTTTCGAGGATGCGATGCGTGAAATACGCCGGTAGCAGCACATTTGCCGTCAGATTGGCGAGCGACCGATCGGCCTCGGGTGTCAGCCAATTTCGACGTCGACAAAATGCCCCGATCCCCATCACCAGAAAGACGCCGAAGACGCTCGTCACGGTCGGCAGTAGATCTTTCATCGGAATCGGATGTGGAAAGCGACAGGGTCTGAAATCGGGAGTTCCGCGGCATCCTAAACCAAGCCCCTCCGTCTCCCCAGTCCATATACCGCCCGTTTTTCCCGCGAAAACGTCACGATCTTCCCTAGAGTGCTACCAAATTGCTGAAACCTGATCACTGACGCCTGAAACCTAAAGACAGACCTTTGACTATCCGGCTCGAGACAATAAAATGGGATTAGTGGTGGCACGTCGCCCCACGCTGTTATCTCCCCGACACATCGGTTCTGGAGGTGACTGGCCGATGTCACATTCCGGTTGGTCGACCTTCCGCTTTCGCCGGTCCTAAGTCAGGGTTCGTTGTAGACCCCTTTTGCGAAAGAGAACCATGGTTGTGAATCAATTGATCGAAGGTTTCGCCGATTCGGCGATGCTTGCTTTCGGAGCCCCCGGGCCGTTGGAGCTGGCGATCATCGCCGGCATCATTTTGTTGCTGTTCGGCTCGTCAAAATTGCCGACGCTGATGCGAAACTTAGGACGCAGCACGAATGAGTTCAAACGCGGGATGAGCGAGTCCCGAGACGATGACGAGCCATCAAAGCCTCACGACGATCGGGCCTGACAATGTTTGGACTCGGACCATTTGAAATGGTGGTCATCGGTGTCATCGCGGTCGTCTTGTTTGGCGGCAACCTCCCCGAGGTTGCCCGAAAGCTAGGCGGAAGCTACCGCGAATTTCGCCGCGGCTTGAACGAGGTGCAGCAACAGTTCCGGATGGCCGAACACGAGGCCAAAAAGACTTTTTCTGCGGACGACGACAAGTTGAGCAAGGCTTCGAAGTCGGATGACGAGGAAGAAGAACCGGCCGGCCCGAAAGCTCCCAAGTTCAAGCCACCGACCTGAATCAAACCCACGTTTGTTTCGAATTGAATGACCAGAACAGGAAGGCAAGGCGCGCCCGCGAGCACCCACGCCCGCGGTCGCGCCGGCCGACCTTGCCCAGCCACCGAGCCAAAGGTAGGTTGCACCGATTGGAATAAGGGGCGATTAGCTCAGTTGGTTAGAGCGCTGCTTTCACACGGCAGAGGTCACAGATTCGAGTTCTGTATCGCCCATTGATTTACGGGGCTTTTTGCGAAGTTTTCAAAAATCCCAAGTTGCAAAGTGCGGGTTATTTTAGGTTCTTGTCGGTCTTTTGGTATCAATCTGGTATCAGGCGGTCAGTGGCAAAGTGCCGTAAATACCGAGTGTGAGTCCTCGACTTCCCATCAGTAAAATGGAACGGCTTCGAGAGTATACCGCCCATTGGGCACGGCATGGCGACACTCTGGAACGTCTCGGTGTGTTCGAATCGCACAGCCAAACACGCGGTTGGTTTGAACTCGGCATGCGGTGTGGGCCCTACCGTGAAAGGGGCATTTTTCTAGGCT
>JBBSJZ010000778.1:0-2245 GCA_038256795.1 Pirellulales bacterium
ACTCGGCCACGAGTTGGCTGATTCGCTTCCCGCTGCCACCGCGATTGCGAATCGTTTGCTCAGCCTTGCGAAGCTGGCCAGTCCGCTTGATGAGATCGTCCCAGCGGTCAACGACGAGCGAAGCGTTCGCACGATTGCCGAGTGCGTCGGCAAGCGGGCTCACGTCAATTGGCCTGACGTCGTCATGGACGAGATCTCGAAGGTGTGTGCGGTCCACTACGATGATGGCCAAGCGATCTGGAAAAGCCCCTGGAAGGATCTACCGCTGTACCAAGCTTGGCGATCCGCGGCACAGCATGACCGCAATATCGAAGCGATCGGATTGAAAGGATTTCGAGAGTACGTGGCGCGGATGCCCGATACCGTCAACGCCGCCATCGTCCACTCATTGAACTGGCTCGGCGTCCCACGACCGCATTGGGAATCGTTTTTGCTTTGCCAAGTTTTTTCGATGCCGGGTTGGAGTGCTTGGACCAAGTACCAAGACGCTTGCGCGGCCACCGACAACGGGACCGCGGATCACCTCGCCGGTCTAATCGCGATTCGATTGGCTTACGACGCAGTCCTCGGTGACGCAATGTCGATCAACGTGGATTGGCCATCTTTACTCAAAAATGACTCCGCGAAATCGGGGAACTCAACGAGCGATTCAGTTGACGACGCACCGCTTCGCTGCATGTTGCTTCGAGCCAGTGAGATCGGCTACCGCAGCCGACTCCTGGGTTCATTTTCGATGCAGCACGAAGCGGACCGCAACCCGGAAGAAAAACGCCGGCTCGCCCAGATGGTGTTTTGCATCGACGTGCGATCTGAACGAATGCGACGCCAACTCGAGTCGACGTCGGCGGAGATCGAGACCTTTGGGTTCGCGGGTTTTTTTGGGATGCCGATCGAGTTCGTTGAGCTCGGTGCCGCGAGTGGCACCAGCCAAGTTCCCGTACTGCTCAAACCGAAGTTCAAACTGTTTCAAGGAGTCGATCCGACGAGCGGCGCTTGCGAGGCGACAGAAACGACGAGGATCGTGCGAAGCAGAACTTGGAAGAGCTTGTGGAACGACTTCCAAAAATCTGCCGTGAGTTGCTTCTCGTTCGTCGAGACCACGGGCCTCGCTGCCGGAGTCAATTTACTGAGCAAAACCGTGGTCAAGCAGCCGCTGGCGTCGACGTGCAGCCACCTGCTGCAACCGCAACTGGAGAGTCTCGTCGCGCAAGGATTCACGGCGAACGAGCAAATGGCTCTCGCCGAATCGATGCTGCGAGGCATCGGATTGATCAAGAATTTTGCACGGTTTGTGGTGCTCTGCGGTCACGCCAGCCAGACTGAGAATAACCCCCTCGCCGCCGGATTGGATTGCGGTGCTTGCGGCGGACACTCGGGCGAACCGAATGCACGCATGGCCGTGATGCTGCTCAACCAACCGCACGTCCGATCGGGTCTGGCACAACGAGGCATCGAGATCCCCGTCGAGACTCATTTCATCGCCGGGCTGCACAACACGACCACCGATCACATCGAACTCTTCGACGTGGCTTCGGTACCGGCGGGTCACCAAGGCGACCTGAGCGAACTCGTCGCGGCAAATCGGGAAGCGGCTACCAAGAATCGTGCCGAGCGGATGCCGATCGTGGCGAGCGACTCCATCGCTGACTTGTTCAAGCGCGCTGCGGATTGGTCCGAGGTTCGACCCGAGTGGGGATTGGCCGGTAACGCCGCCTTCATCGTCGCACCGCGATCGATGACTCGTGATGCGAACTTGGCGGGTCGCACGTTCTTGCACAGCTACGATTTCGAAAGCGACCCCGAGGGTGCTGTTCTCGAAGTGATCATGACCGCGCCGATGATCGTCGCGAACTGGATCAATCTGCAGTACTACGCGTCGACCGTCGACAATCACCACTTTGGCAGCGGCAACAAGACCGTTCACAACGTCGTCGGGCGTTTCGGAATCCTGTCGGGCAATAGCGGTGACCTGATGACCGGATTGCCCTGGCAATCACTGCACAACGGTCACGATTTTGTCCACCACCCGATGCGTCTGCAAGTGATCATCGCCGCGCCCCGCGCCGCGATCCAGCGGATCATTGACAAGCACGAAATGGTCGCCAACCTCATCCATCACCAATGGCTGCACCTCGTCGCGATCGACGACGGCATCGCCTATCAATACGGCAAACGCGGAGGTTTCGTAAACGTGTGAACCAGTCTCGCCATGCATAACGAGCATCATTAGGGCTCACCCTACCGA
>JBBSJZ010000779.1:0-2235 GCA_038256795.1 Pirellulales bacterium
CAAATCATTCTTAGGGGGCGATTCCAATCTGCGATGGAGGTCGTCGAACCACCGGTGATGCAGTCCACGTGCGAATCGACGCCGACGCGTCGCAGATTTTCGATGAGTTCGGGGCGAGCCACGTGATCGATCGTGGTTAGGTGCGCCTGGTCCCGAATCTGTGCAGCCATCGCGAGCACGATCGTCGAGCGGCCCATGTAAGATCCGATCTCGAGGATGTCGCCCGCAGCGGTCGGGCACGCTGCCGCCGACGCCAGGAATTGCATCTCACGATCGGACAACCATCCTTTCACACCCTCCAAAGAGCCACGAATCTTTTCGTAAAGGAGATCCATTTCGGGTGAGTTGTACATCGAGTCTGGCTCCGGGCGAAAAATGACGCAGGGTGAATCGTTGTCGTCGCCGCCGGCGCCGATCTTTGGACCGTTGTCGTGATTCCCACCACTCTGGGTCAAGATCGAAATCGGCCTTGCCGCCGCAGTGGTCGGATGTCGTATAAGGCGATCCGGTGGCCGGTTCCCCCGATTGACAAGATTGAACGCGAGCGAGATTTGCGACTCCATGTTAGTGCAACGGATATCCCCGAGCCGACGTTACTTGCCGTCAACGTGCCTACTGCTGCATGTGCTGCTCGTCGTCGCTAGCGCAGAGGCTCAATCCAGTCCGCAGCCGCCAAACCGGGCTAACAAAGCCAAGGCAGAAATGACGCGCGGCGAGGCGAGCCAGCCGACTCAGCGGATGACATGGCGACGACCGACACCCAAAAAGCCTGCGTCGACAACGAGCGACATAGACATTGTTGAGTCCGACAGCTCGGTAAACCCCGTCTCACTCAACGTCTTCGAGCCGCTACCGAGTGATCAAGTCCACGGAGGTTGTGTCACGTGCGGCGCGGCCAGTTGCCCCGGTGAGTGTGATGCGGATGGATGCGATGTCGGGGCACGTGGAATGGGCGTCGGTGGCATGAGTGTCGCTGGTGGACCGTTCGAAATTTGGGTTCGCGCCGAGTACTTGCTATGGTCGCTCGACGGCGCTGCACTACCGGCGCTGATCACGACCAGCCCCTCGGGTACGGCGGCCCAAGACATCGGCCGCCTGGATCGCAACGCACGTGTTTTGTTCGGCGGTGACGATGTCGGCGATAGTGCTCGCAGCGGCGGTCGTGCCACCCTCGGTTTCTGGGCTGACTCGTCGCGAATGATCGGCTTTGAAGGCAGTTATCTCGGCATCGGTCGTGATCACGAAAGTTTTCACGCCGACAGCGGTTCGTTTGCGAACTTGGCACGGCCGGTCTTTGACATGGGAACGAATACCGAAGCCGCGATGATCGTGGCCCAATCTGGGGTGACGTCCGGCAACGTTACCGCATCATTCTCCAACGATCTTCAATTGGCCGAGTTGCTCGGGCGTCAGCAAATCTCGGGATCCGATTGCGACCGCTTCGATTGGCTACTCGGTTATCGACACGGGCGATTGGATGAGCGATTGCGTATCGATCAATCCACCACATTCACGGCAGCCCAGGGCCCGATCATTGCGGGGACGACGAGCTCTCTGTTCGACCGCTTTGAAACTGAGAATCGATTTCACGGTGGCGAGTTCGGTCTGAACTATCGTCGCTTCCGAGGTCCTTGGACGGTATCAGCACTCGCGAAACTCGGTGTGGGCGTGAACCACGCCGCCGTGACGATCGATGGCCGGACGACGAACACGGTTCCTGGGGGTGGCACGGGAGCGTTCGCGGGTGGCTTACTCGCTCAATCAACGAACATCGGGAACTATACTCAGTCGGACTTCGCGGTGATGCCCGAGTTGGGGCTAATGCTCGTCGGTAACGTAAATCGTTCGACCCAGGTTTCGATCGGTTACAGTCTGCTTTACTGGAGCGTGGTCGCTCGGGCCGCGGACCAGATCGATCGCCGCGTGTCCCAATTCCCGCCTGAACCACCTTCAGGAACACGCAACCCCGCGTTTAATTTTGAAACCGACGGATTTTTCGCCCAGGGTCTGAGTGCCGGAGTGTTGTTCCAGTTTTAAATGGTCGCGGGCATCGAGCGGTTGGGGTAGACTAATCTCGTCCGCGTACCCCTCCTCCTCGCGAAGTATCGTTCGTGAATGCTCCCACCCACCGCCGTTTGGCTGCCGTAATTGCGTTGGTGATGCTTTTGTCACCGTCATTCTTGGTTGCGGCCGAACCGTTGCCTGTGGCCTCGGAATCGACGACGGGTGATGAGA
>JBBSJZ010000780.1:0-2228 GCA_038256795.1 Pirellulales bacterium
GAGGAAGCGACCAAGTTACCAGCCGTTCATGCTCGTTGATCTCAATACATTGAGCTGGGTGATCGTCCCGCGTAAGCGTCTTATCTACCCAGGGCGGTTCGGCGGCAACCTCGCGCGGCTGACGTCGTCGACGGTTGGCAGATTGCATGGCCAGTTGGCATGCGATCCCTCGACGCAGAGGGCATTGGATTTCCGCCGCAGGGATCCATTAGCTACCCGTTGGCACCAGATGTTTGATCCATCGTCCACAGTAAAACGTGGGTGCAAGCCGGACCCGCTCTCGCCACCTCAGGGTCGTCAGGGCAATCGCGACCGGTACCGAGTCGGGGGCCTCCGCGATTAAAGGCGGATCAGCCGTCGGCCTGAGCTTTTGATCGCCGACGTGTTCGGCGCTGCTGCGTCGTCAGGCGACGGCCCTTCTGCTCGGCATCGCGGTATTGACGAACTGACTCCGGATGAGTCGCACGCCAGCGATCCGGTAGCAATGATTCATAGTCGGTCGATCCCGCACTCAACTTGCGAAGGACATCATCAACATACGCCCAAACATCCAAGTGGTGACGCGCCGCCGATGACACCAGAGTATACATCGACGCGGACACTCGACCGCCATCGGCTGATCCGACAAATAACCAGTTCTTGCGACCGATCGTGAGTCGACGCAGTTCATTCTCGGTTGCGTTGTTATCAATCGGTAACTCGCCGTTGTGCAAGAACGCCGACATCTCATCCCATTGATTCAGCACGTAACGAACCGCTGCCTTGAGCGAACTCTTGGGAAGCACTGTCGGGTCGTTGTTGGTCTCGATCAACCACTCACGAAAACGTGACATGAGGGGAACCGATTCGAGTTGGCGAAGCGCAAGACGGTCCTGCGGCGCGAGTTCGCGCGCGCGATCCTCGATCTCGTAGAGACCACGGTAGAATGCTATCGCACGCGCAGCCGCAGACGGATCATTCGCCTTCGCCTCGACAAATTTGCGTCTTCCATGGGCGTTGCAGCACGACGCCATGATTCGGCCTCCGCTACCAAGATACACGCCGTTGTGAACCCCGTAAGCATCGACCGAAACATGTCCTTTAAAGCTATCAAGGAAAGCGGCCGGTCCATCGCGGCCACGACTCTCGTGGAACTCAAACACGTTGTAAGGATGGTCGTCACCGCCGCGATATAGCCAAAAACGAGCCGTTCGCATCTTGCCCGTCAAACTCGGGTCTTGCATACGAACGGTAGTGTCATCGACACCCAAAACGCGACCGCTCAAAACTTGGTCGATCATAAACTGCAACAACGGGGCGATCAAAATGGCTGATTTCGCAAGCATCCCGTATTGAGTACTTCTCGGGATCAAAACACCAGCACGGGCGAAGAAATCCTCGCCTCGATAAAGCGGCATGTGGTCGGCAAACTTGCTCGTGATCACCTGCGTGTAGACGCCGAAACCGTAATCACTTCCGGGCACCGGGGTGGTTAACCCGCCGGGCTCTTCCCCTGCGGGAACTTGGACGACGGTTTCCTTGCACTTGCCACAGGCTCGCTTGGGACGCTGGATTTGAATGACAAATAGTTTCGCCGGAATCAAGTCCAGTCGTTCGGAGATATCAGTTCCGATGATCGGCATTTCATCGCCGCAACAGGGACAAATCTTCTTTTCATCGGACACATCCGCTTCGATGACCTGGCGAGGAATGTGAGAAGGAATCTTTTCGGATTTCTTCCGGCGATTACGTTTCCCCGGCCCCGGCTTCGATTCATCTTCCGGTTCTGGTTCATCGATCACCAGCGAAGCGAGCTGCTCATCGAACAACTGCATCTGGGACGGGTCATCGATATGACGTTCGCTGCTGCGACCGAAGAGCCTCCTCTTATAGAGTTCGATTTCTTCTCGGAGAGATCGTACCGTTTTGTGCAATGAATCCACCGTTTGAATCAGCTCATGATTCAATCGTGCGAGGTCATCGAAGTCGGCGGATGTCTCTGGTCCAATCATTAATTCTTTATCGCATATTCAAGAAAAAAAGCAAGGCTTTGATTGGCTTTGCGTTCTCGTTTTATCAGTATTCTTTAGTATTGGTCTAAGCCGCTTTTTCGGTATGCACCGAGTAGCGCTTACGTCTGCGAATGTTGGCCATTTCGATGCCACGAAGCATCATCAACAACTCCGCTTGATCGATTTCGAAGTTCCCTTGATTATCTCGTTTGAACTTTTCAAAGGTTCCGCTTTCGA
>JBBSJZ010000781.1:0-2209 GCA_038256795.1 Pirellulales bacterium
AGAATCTGGCCGAGGCGACGGGTAGACATGGGAGACGAGGGGGTAGAAGGGGAACAGGGCCACAGGGCCACAGTGTTTAGTTACGGTGAAGCGGACGGAAAATGGTGGGGTCGTTCGTGTCAGAGAATGGTTGTTGAGGGACAGTCAATTATAGATTGCGGTGTATGTTAGTAGATCTTGTTAAAAGTCTCTTCACGGCCACACAAGTTCCCGCCCTCCTGTGGCCCTGTGGCCCTGTTCTCCTGCGGCCCTCACTACCTCACTCCTCCGGGACTGGAACTTGTTCGTCGACGCCGCCGCGGCGGAAGGAGACGATGCGTTTGGCGAGGTCGTCAGGACGGTGTGCTTTGGCGAGCGCATCCTCGACGGTGATGCGTTCTTCGCGCCAGTGATTGAACAGTGCGTCATCCATCAATTGCATACCGAACTTGGCTCCGGTTTGCATCGATGAATTGATGCGGAACGTTTTGTTCTCGCGGATCAGGTTGGAAATACCCGAGGTCACCACGAGTACTTCGTAAGCTGCGACCCGTCCGCCACCGATGCGAGGGATCAATGTTTGTGCGACGACGCCAATCAGCGTACTGGCGAGTTGGGTACGAATTTGGTCTTGAAGATTTCCAGGGAACGCGTCGATGATTCGATTGACCGTACCTTGGGCGCTGTTGGTGTGCAGGGTGCCGAAGACGACGTGACCGGTTTCGGCAGCGCTGATGGCGGCTTCGATCGTTTCCAAGTCACGAAGCTCGCCGACGAGGATCACGTCGGGGTCTTGACGCAGCGCGCGGCGGATCGCTTCCGAGAAACTCGGCACGTCAACGCCGACTTCACGCTGGTTGATCGTGCTTTCTTTGTGCTCGTGATAAAACTCGATCGGGTCCTCGATCGTGATGATGTGGTGGTCGACGGTCTCGTTGAGCAGATTGACCAAACTCGCCAGCGTCGTACTTTTTCCGCTACCCGTCGGTCCTGTGACGAGGAACAATCCCCGGGGTCGGTGGATCATTTTCACCACGACATCGGGCAATCCGAGTTGCTCGGGCGTCAGTTTGTCGTTGGGGATTTGACGCAGCACCATCGAGATGAATCCGCGCTGCTTGAACACGGACACGCGGAACCGCGCCAGATCACCGAACGCGAACCCGAAGTCAGTACTGCCGGATTCCTGCAACTCGCGCTGGCAACGCTCGGGGGTGATGCTTTTCATCAACGACACGGCATCCTCACCCGCCAGCGTCTTCGTCTCCAGCTTGCGCATCCGTCCGTGCAAACGGAACACGGGCGGTTGGCCGACAACAATGTGAATGTCGCTGACACCTTGCTTCACAGCAGCCTGTAACAACTTGTCGATCAGCACAGTGGCCATGGGAGTTCATTCCTCGGGCGTGGTTAGGGTCGAATGGCAACCGAATCGTTCGGCTACAACGCATCGACAAGATTTTGGGAAGAGTTTCGCATCCGCGACAGCTTGCCGCCGACAGTTCATTATCTCTGGTTCGCAGTGAAACTCAAAGAATCAACCGCAAAAGGATCCCATTGGGGCAAGAAAGCCCCGTGAGCCGACGTTACGACCGCGCCTCCGCTTGGGGATTGCACACCAAGCGTTGCCAGTACTGAGTTGAATTGCAAAACCACCCAATGGATGGGGTTCGGCAAACAACGGAGCTACCGCAACATGAGCCGTCGTGGGTACCGCTCGCAGCTCGGGCCCTTGGCGGCCGGGCGGGATCTACAAGCTCTGAAGATCCTTGACGATGTGGGCCATGGCCTCGCCTTCTTGCTCCGTCTTTTTGGCAACCCGATAGACCTCCTCGAAGGTCGTGATGCCGCGGATGACCTTCAGCATGCCGTCAGCGTAAAGTGTTGACATGCCATTACTTATCGCTGCGCTACGGATGATCTTGGTCGTCGTGCCCTTGAACATCAGCTCGCGTAATTTGTTGTTCACCAGCATCAATTCGTAGATGCCGATCCGTCCACGGTACCCCTTGCGTCCACAGTAGGCGCAACCCTTGCCGCGACAGAACTCCGCCTGCTTGATCATTTCGGGCGGTAAGCCGGAGTCGATCAGCACGCTTTCGGGCGGCTGGTACCTGACCTTGCAGCGGGGGCAAATCGTCCGCACCAATCGCTGCGCCAGCACCGCAATCACACTACTCGCCACCATATAGGCGGGTACACCTATGTCAACCATTCGTGATATAGCACT
>JBBSJZ010000782.1:0-2204 GCA_038256795.1 Pirellulales bacterium
AGCCACCGACCACATGCTCATCACCGTCCAAGACAACGGTTGCGGGATGACGTCCGAAGTTCTCCAGCATCTCTTTGAACCGTTCTTTACCCGCCGCATCGACGGTAGTGGCACGGGACTCGGATTGAGTATCTCGTATCGCATTGTCAGCCAGCATGGTGGAACTCTCATCGCGCACAGTGATGGGCCCGGCCGCGGCTCGCGAATGGAATTGCTGCTGCCGATCCGTGCCGAGCAGAGTCACCGCACCTTGAATTCAGCCGCCAACCCAACGTGGAATCATGAGTCGTACCAAGCCGCCTAAAGCCGCCGCGATGCACATTTTGTTCGCCGACGACGAAAAGAATTTGCAAGAACTCATGCGGACGGAGTTGCCGCGAATGGGCTACACCGTCACCGTGTGCCCCGACGGGCTCACCGCGATCGCGGCGCTCGAACGTGAACCCTACGATTGCTTGATCGTTGACATCGATATGCCCGGTAAAAACGGCATCGAAGTCATCACCCGGGCACGAGAAATTCGGCCCGAGGTCGAAGCCGTCGTGATGACCGGCAAGCCCAGCCAAGAGACCGCGATCGCGGCGCTGCGCCAGCAGGCGTTCGATTACCTCACCAAACCATGCCGACTCGCCGATATCGCAGGCTTACTCGGCCGTGTCGCAGAACGAAGAGCGACTAAACGCCAGCTCGCCGCACTTCAACACCGCTTGCGCATGGCCGAAGGAGATCCGCAGCTCGTCGGGACGGGTACCGCGATGGACAACGTCCGCAAACTCATCCTGAAGGTTGCACCGACAGAAAGCAGTGTCCTCATTCGCGGTGAAACAGGCTGCGGAAAAGAACTGGTGGCCCGCGCCGTGCACGAAGCGAGCATGCACGCGGACAAGCCGCTCGTCGCCATCAATTGCGGCGCCTTGCCCGAGAACCTCATCGAGAGCGAACTGTTCGGTCACTGCCGCGGCGCGTTCACCGGCGCCGACGCGGCGCGGACCGGATTGTTCGAGGTCGCCGATGGTGGCACGGTATTCCTCGATGAAATCGGTGAATTGCCGCTGGCAATGCAAGCGAAGTTATTGCGGGTACTCGAGACCGGTGACATCCGACGTGTCGGCGATAACCAAACCGTTCATGTCGATGTGCGAGTGATTTGCGCGACCCATCGCGATCTCGAACGCATGGTCGAGGAAGGAACGTTTCGAGAAGATTTGATGTTCCGCATCAACACGTTCGAGATTCACGTCCCGAGTCTGCGTCAACGCACCGACGATATCGAGCCGCTCGCCCGCCACTTGCTACGCCGCCATCGCAAAGACGGCGCCGACGATCAACTATTCAGCGAAGATGCCATAGCAGAACTCAGATCCCACTCCTGGCCCGGAAACGTCCGCGAGCTCGCCAACGTCGTCGAGCACGCCGCGATTCTCTGTGATTCGTTGCCGATCACTTCCGAGCACCTGCCACGTCACTTCGGACGTCGTCAACTTCGCAAAGCGATCCGCGAGGGCGAGCCGATGAGCTTGCGCGACCTTGAGCTGATGGCGATCGAACGCGCGATCCAGCGACATGATGGCAACAAACCGGCCGCCGCCGACGAACTCGGCGTCAGCCTTAAAACGCTTTACAATAAACTCAATGCCGCCGACGACCGCAAACAAGCCGGATAGACAGGAACGGAGATTCCCCCGGCTCACGATCTTTAATCCGTAGCATCCTCGCAATCGAGCGACTGAATCACCAGCTCGAGCCGACTCGAGATCGAGAGAACGCTGGCGTCCGGGATTTCCATCCAGGGCCGATCGTCGGTCGGTTCGGAAGCGATGCTGATCGCGCGGTGCGGATGCTTGCCAGGGCGCGGATACTCGACTCGCAACCGATGGAGAGAGTTTCGCATCCGCGTAGCCACAAGCACGCTGCCATTGGTGAGCACGAAGTTGAGTCGGGCGATCGAAACACGGTCGCTTGCGGCTTGGTTTCGCGCATCGAGTACCAGGATCGAATCGGCTAGTACCCGCCGCATCTTGGCGAGGCTCTTGCAACTCCCTTGGTCAAGAGCCCGCGCCTCGATCATTCGCTGCATCAACCAGTAGAACATCAGCTCGCTATCGGTCTCGCCCAGGATCAACGACCGCAGTGCCGGATCCACTTCACGGAGCAACTGCGTCCGCAGCTGCTCCAGCGCTGTCAACGTGCCGTTGTGCATAAAA
>JBBSJZ010000783.1:0-2202 GCA_038256795.1 Pirellulales bacterium
CGACGATCGCGCGGATCTCGATTTTGTCGTTCGAGCCGAATCCGCCCACATGGCTCATTCCGCGACCATTCACGCCCACCACGGCCAAGCCAATCTTGTCATTGGGGCCGACCGCCGAACTGCGCCGTGTCGAGGTGAGGGTCGCGGTAGCAGCGGTGGCGGCGGTGAACGCGTTGAATTGGCGTCGAGAGACTGAATGATTCATCGAAGATGGTTCCGTCGTTTGAAAAAGTTCGGGGTGGGGGAAGCCGTTGCTCGGTGATGTGTCAAGTTGGTCGCAAGCAGGTCACCCGAGCACGCGATCCCTCGCAATTTACTCGGTTTGAAGAGATGAAACCACAATGGAACGAGCTGAAACGAGAATTGTCGATAATTTGGAACATGAGTTGCTTTTAATCCGATCAGCCCCGCGAGTGGCGCCGGCGATCGGCGCTGCGGGGAACAACTTTTTTTCCGGGGTGAAACCATGTACCGCTATTCGAACCGTTTGACTGGATTGACGACCTACCTTGTCCTTGGCACCGCAGCCTGGACTTTGATGGGTATGGTCGCGCGGGCCGACGACGACGAAATCAGTGATTCCGGAGCGGCAATCGCTGATCTCGGTGGCGGGAATGTCGTCATCGGCGGTGACCAAGTCGGCACCGCAGCGAGTGCTAATTTGCAGGGTCAAGCGGCACTCGCTGAAGGACTTGGACGACGCGCCTACTTCAACTCGTTGTCGGCGATCAATTTCCAGAAAGCGATCGATGCGCACCTCGAGAATGAGCGTGAACGGATCGAGTCGTATTACGAAGCTCGTGAGTATCGCGATGCCAAGGTAGCGGCAAAGAATCCACCGACTTCCGAAGAAACACGCGAACGAGTCGCCGAGAGCGTCAGACCCGATCGTCTCACGAGTCAGGACTACGACGCGAAAACGGGCAAGATTTTCTGGCCAGATCCCCTCGACGACAAGGTGCTCGCGCCCTACACCCGGCTGATCAACGAGAAGTTCGCACTACGATCTGATCCCGGCCAAAAGTACAGTGGATCGGACGCACGGATGGTCGAGCGGATGATTAAGCTCATGCAAAAAGCCGTTGACACCATCAAGCACGAAATTCCCATTCGCGAATACATCGCACTCAGTGACTATCTCATGAGCGTCCGTTACGAAGGTTACTTCGACTCGGCCGGAAATCGTGTGGTCAACGAACTGTAGCGCTACGGCCGATGAAAACTCGAATGATCAGATCTGGCGGGATACTGCCAGTTCGGCCAAACCCAACAACGCGTCCTTCGCGGATGACGATGCAAACGCGTCGAGACAATTGATGGCATCGCTTTGAAATCGCGTCGCAACGTCGTACGTGTACTGCTTTGAATTGCTGGCTGCGAGCAGCGGCCGAAGTCGTTGCAAGCGAAACTCTGCAGGCCCCTCGAGAATCGCGATGACTTTCGCACGCTGCGACGTCGATGACTGATTGAGCAAATGGATAATCGGCAACGTCATCTTGCCCTGGAGCAGATCGGTGCCAAGCGTTTTTCCAATGGTTGCGTCATCACCCCAGAGATCGAGATAATCGTCCGCAACCTGAAATGCCATTCCGAGTGCTTGCCCGAATTGAACGATCGCTTCGACATGTTGCGGGCGGGCACCGGCGTACTCCGCACCGAGTAGGCACGCAATGCGACAGAGCTCAGCGGTCTTGTCGTTCAAGATTTCGAAGTAGGTCGGTTCGTCGAGCGTCACGTCTCCGCGAAGCATGGTTTGCCTCAGTTCGCCTTCGCAAACCTTGCGAGCGGCTTCGCCGATCACTTGACACCCGCGGTTGGACGACAACGTCGCCGCAAGCCGAAAACTTTGGGCAAAGAGATAATCGCCCAACAAGATGCTGGTGTGATTGTTGTAGCGGTGATTGATCGTCGGGCTGTGCCGGCGTGATTCCGCGTCGTCCAGCACGTCGTCGTGGACGAGCGTTGCGGTGTGAACCATTTCGATGACGGCGCCGAGCACGATGTGGTCGGGATTGACGGCACCGCACATGCGGGCCGTGAGCAGCAACAGTGCCGGACGTAATCGTTTGCCACCGAGTTGGGTACCGTGAAGCAACAATGGTCGCAGCATCTCGTGCTGGGAATCGAGCTCAAGGCGAAATCTCGTTTCGACTTCGACGAGTTCATTCGCCACACTCGCGTAAAGAGTGTGGAACCGATTGC
>JBBSJZ010000784.1:0-2190 GCA_038256795.1 Pirellulales bacterium
GATGTTGAAGGATGCCGGCAATCGATTTGCGGATCGTCTCGGCGCAGAACGGACACCCGAAATCTTTGTGTTCGATGCGAAGCGTCGACTGCGATATCGAGGTCGTGTCGATGACCAGTACGGGATCGGGTACATGCGTGATGAACCCGGACGCAACGATCTGAAAATTGCGATCGATGAAATACTATCGGGTCGTGACGTGTCGCTCGCTCGAACCGACGGTGTCGGCTGCATCATCGGACGTACCAAAACCGTCGACGAAGGCAACCCGATCACTTACGGCAGCCACATCGCACAACTGTTAAACGACAACTGCGTTGAGTGCCATCGTGCCGGCGAGATCGCTCCGTTCGCGTTGACCGATCCCGACGAAGTGATTGGTTGGGCCGACATGATTGCCGAAGTCATTCGCGATGGTCGCATGCCGCCGTGGCACGCAACCAAGGAAAATGCCGAATTCGCAAACGATCGCACTTTGAGCGATGATGAAAAGCAGTCGTTTTACGCGTGGGCCGATGCCGGCGCTCCGGTCGGCGACACCCATCGCTTGCCCTCGCCACCCGCCAAGATTGACGGTTGGCAATTGCCTCGCGATCCCGACCGAGTCATCGAGATCAGCAGCGCCCCCATCGAGGTCCCTGCGACGGGAACGGTCCGATACAAATATTTTTCCGTGGACCCTGGCTTCGCCGAAGACGTTTGGATCGAAGCGGCCGAGTTGCTACCGGGAAATCGCGAAGTCGTTCACCATATACTTGCGTTCGCGACCCCGAAAGGCCAACGGCAAGGACTCGACGGGGCTCGAGGTTTCTTGGTCGGTTACGTTCCCGGTGCACGACTCGAACTGGCACCCGCAGGACACGCAAAGAAAATTCCGGCAGGCAGTCAGCTCGTCTTTCAGGTCCACTACACACCGATCGGTACGCCGCAAACGGATCAGAGCAAACTCGGTATCCTCTTGGCCGATCCGGCGAAAGTGACTCACGAGATCGTCACCAATAGCGCGCTCAATACATCGTTTCGAATTCCGCCCGGCGATGCGAATTATCAAGTGACGGCGATGAGTCCACCTTTTCCGGCCGATGCCACGCTACTGAGTTTCAGTCCTCACATGCACGTGCGTGGAAAGTCGTATCGGTACGAGCTAAGAGGTCGCGATACGACGGGAGAAACTCTGATAAACATTCCGGCGTACGATTTCAATTGGCAGACAACTTATGTTCTGCGCGAGCCGTTAGCGGTTCCGCAAGGCAGCCGTTTTTTCTGCACCGCCGCATTCGATAACAGCGACGACAACCTTAACAATCCGGATCCCAAAGCAACGGTGACCTGGGGCGATCAGACGTGGGACGAGATGATGATCGGTTATTACCACTACAGCGTTCCGTTGAAGACAGCACTGAAGAGTGAGCGGAAGTTGAGTCCTGCGGAAATCCTGCAGCGAACCATTCGGCTCAGCACGTTTGATGAGCTTGACCAAGACGGGGATGAGAAAGTCCTTCGCAACGAAGCTCCGAACAAACTTCATCGCATTTTCGACGAACTCGATGTCAATCGAGATGGCGTGCTGACCCGCGATGAAGCGGGGCGGTGATCCCGCATTCGCTCCGACAAACAGGCAAGTTCACGTTGTTGCCGGATTTCGACAAACGGACGGAGCCACGCAGCGGCACGACCGAGACGTTGGATTTGAAACCGATTCAGGGCGACCAAGAGTTTTACTTCGCACTTCGGTTTCGTGGCTACGTTGAAATTGACGAAGACGGCTTGTATCGGTTGAGTTTGACATCCGATGACGGTAACGGTTCGCTCGAAACACTCTGCTTTGATTAAATCGCGTCCCATGTCCGATCCGTCGTCCATGCCCACTGCTGAACCGCTACGGAGTGTCCACACGTCGAACGTTCCGGAGATCTTGGACCACTTCGGAATCTCGCTGATGGTGACGACGTATCAGGCCGGACGGTTGGTGATACTGCGGTCTCAGGCAGGTGTTTTGAACACGCACTTTCGATCGTTCAACAAGCCGATGGGTTTGGCGATCGATGGCAATCGGCTGGCGATCGGTGCGGCAACGAGCATCTGGGAGTTTCATAACTTGCCGGCGGTGTCTGAAAAGATCGATGCCAAGGCGAATTCGGATTCGGCGGTCCCGACGCGGCATGATGCCTGTTTTCTGCCTCGCACGAC
>JBBSJZ010000785.1:0-2176 GCA_038256795.1 Pirellulales bacterium
CAACCGTCGTACTCGCTGCGAATGTTCTTCAATCGGCTGTGGCTTTGCACATCCACCGAGGTGTTGGCAATCGAAACACTCTTGGGCGTAATCACAATCGGTGTCGACGCATTGAAGTTAGAGGTGCCTGCCGTGCGCACGGCAACTCCGCTCTTGAAGCCGACGGAGTCCGTATCGACCTGGCCGAGCGTACGCAACTGGATCACCCAGCGATCTGGGCTTGGCACCAGTTGAACATCGAGATTGCTGGCGATGTTGCTCATGCCACGCACTTCGTTGCCGAGGATGGTGGCTCGCAGTGGGACGATTTTATTTTCGCCCTCGGGCAAGAACCTTCGCAACATCTCGCTGCTAATCGCGACACGAACGTTCGCATTTCGGTAGGAAGCGTTGATCGCCGTTGCCAGCCGTTTCGCTTCACTCGACGAAGCGAAACGGAGGGTTTGAACGGCGTCGGCGATATCGATACTTGCGAGATCCACGGCGCCGGATTCTTGGCGTTCGAGCTGGGTAACGAGCTGTGCATAGTCAATCGCGGAGCTTGCCCAGGGGCGGACGGATTCGGCGAGACGAGCGATCGATTCGCGGTGCATCCAGACTCGTTGTTCGTCGCTCAACTTGTGCCAATGGAACCGCGACAACAGACGTTGGGCGAGAACCATCCGCTGATTCGCGTCGGTCGATCGGGATGCAGCTTCGATATCGTCGAGCATCAAGAAGCGGCACCAACCGGCTGCGTCACCCGTATCGGGTGACTCGGCACGGATCGAAGCGATCGCCGCTTGCACGTCCAGGGAAGAGTGCGCGTTGATGCTAAGCTCGGAAGCGGCTCGGCCCGATGTGATGTTCCATACCGGTTGCCAAACCGAGATGCGCCGATTCAGTCCATGAATCGCTCGCAACCACTCGACTTGAGCGTCGCGATCAGAGACCTGTTCAGCGGATCGGCGTCCCTCGTCAGCGAGTTTCTCGAGTTTGACGAGCAGCGCCTCCGCGGCTGGGTCACCGAGTCGCTCGAGCGCGCGCAGCTGGCGCAGGGTCGCGGCGACCTCTTGCGACCAAGTGGAAATTGTCGCCAATGCTTGCTGATCTTCGGGGTTGAATCCCGACCCGATCCGTCCGACGTCGCCCGCATAGCCGGCGGAGCTCGACACGAACTGGGTGTTTCGTGGCAGCTTCTTGCCGCTGAGTTGGGTCAATTGTCGATCGAGTTCGACGGCGATCGGCCAGCCACCGGGCTTGCCGATTGCGAAGGCCGAGTCAAAGTCACCCTGCGATGATTCTTGCTTGCTGACTTGCTCACCAAGTGATGGCCCCGTCGGCTTCAGCCGACCGAGGTTTCGGACGCTCTCGGGAATCGCGTTGGTCGCTGCGGCCGCCGATTCGGCTGCGGTTTGATGATCATTGTTGGACTTCAACGATGCGTCGAGGCCGTCTTGGGCAACTTGGAACAGCTCGAGGATGCTCGGAATATCCTCTTCAGGAATCATCCGCTGGCCGCCGAGAGTCACTGGCTGCGTTGGCTGGGCAATTTCGTCGTGCTGAGATTGCGAGGGGCCGTCGAGTCCGAGGTCTCGATCGACTGCGGCGTCGTTGGGACTGGGGCGGTTGGCGATTCTTGGCGAGATCGTTTCACCAACGATGCCATCGGTGTCACTTTGAAAAGGCACTTGGCGAGCGATGGACCAATTCGGCAGCAGCAGATCGCTGCCCGGGACCCTCAGCTTGAAGATGGGCTGGCGAGCCACGGGATTGGCCATACCCGCTAGCTCGCGATCTTCGTCGAGCACGGGTGCGGTTAATGTGATCCGTCGCGGCTCAGCGGCGTTCTCTTGGGCGACACCAAAAGCTTTGGCGACACGTGCAGGAACTCGGACGCCTCGCGATCCGCGTTCGGGCCGTTCGGTCGGTTCGACGCCAGCCCAGGGTGAATGGGTGTCGTCATCCCAAGACCGTCTCAGGCTATCTTCGAGACGCCGAAGTGCATTGCGGGCACCTTCGGTTGTCCACGGTGACGCGGCGACATTGACGGCGACTTCGGTCGTCTGGCTGAAGAATCGTTTCGCGAAAGGATTCCCCGGCGAGGTGATCCACATCAAGGCAATGATGGTGGCGGTCGCCAGACTTGGCCAAATGACGAGAGGTCGATTCAATTCTCGACGCATATCCAGCACTC
>JBBSJZ010000786.1:0-2171 GCA_038256795.1 Pirellulales bacterium
GCATCGCACCGCATCCGATAGGTATTGGAAAGAACAATTTGTCGGTGCATCTGCTTGATGGACCAACCACCGCGAACGAATTCCGTCGCCAGCCAATCGAGTAATTCGGGATGCGTGGGCCGCATGCCGCTCGGTCCGAAGTTGGAGGGGGTGCGAACCAAACCCTCGCCGAAATGCCCTTGCCAAATCCGATTCACCATCACTCGCGCCGTCAGCGGGTGATCGCCCCGCGTGAGCCACTGGGCCAATTCCAACCGACCGCTCTGGTCAGCCGGGAAAACCGTCACTTCAGAATCGGAGCCCACGGATTGCTCAAAAATCTTGGGAACGCGTCGCGGGAGAGGTTCACCGACCAGGTTCAAGTGGCTGCCACGAGCATGAATCGAGACGAGTTTCAGTTCGCCCTCGTCAGCGGCCATGACTTTGTCGAGGGCGGGTAACGATGCCTTCAATGCTTCGACGTGCTTGTCCGCGACATCGATCTCAGCCTGCTGCTTGTCAGTCCATTTTTTCTTCGGGCCAAAGTCTTCTCGCAGCTTCTTCGCAGCAGCTTCCGCGTCATCAAGTTCCGATTGATGGGCGGCCACCGCCGGCTCTCGTTGAGCGTCGGGCAATGCACGTTCGTTCCACTGCGACACAAAGTTTAGGTGTTCCATCGACCGGGTGCTGTGAAAGATACCCGCCAAGGCGTAGTAATCTTCGGCGGTGATCGGATCGAACTTGTGATCGTGGCAACGAGCGCAACCGAGCGTCAGACCGAGGAAGACTTTGCCGACCGTATCGAGTTGCTCGTCAACGATATCGGCCACCATCTTGGGCTTGTCTTGTTCGGCCAACATCTTCGGGCCGAGGACCAAGAAACCGGTCGCAGTCAACTGCTCTCGTCGCTGTGATTCCGACTCGCCCGTCAGCAAGTCACCCGCGAGTTGCTCCGTGAGAAACTCATCGTAAGGTTTGTCGGCGTTGAAGGCGGCGACGACATAGACACGATACCGCCAAGCGACCGGGAATTCATGATTCTCGTCGGCTCCGTTGGATGTGGCGTATCGAGCGAGGTCGAGCCAGTAACGTCCCCAACGCTCGCCGTAGTGCGGCGAAGCGAGTAGACGCTCAACCACGCGAGCAGCGGCGCCGGGCCGGGTGTCGGTTTCATAGGCGTGCAATTCTTCGGGCGACGGCGGCAAACCGATCAAATCAAATGTCACTCGCCGTAGCCAGGTTGCTCGATCCGCTTCATCGGCAGGCTGCAATTGTTGTTCATCGAGTGACTTCAAAATGAAGGCATCAAGCCCCGAGCGACACCAAGCGGATTTCGACCTGGGTACGTCCGCAACTTGACTGCGATGGAACGACCACAGGCTGCCAACGTCCTCATCCGATTCGTTTTCCCGCATTGAGGCTTTTGCAAGCGATTGCGGAGCCTCGTCACGCGGGTCGATAGCGCCGGCGAGAATCCACTGCTCGACCCGCTGTATCGCGGACTCGTCGAGTTTACCACTCGGTGGCATTTCGAAATCTTGAAAGCGAAGTGCCGCTAGCACTAGGCTCTGCTCCGGCGATCCAGGTACAACTCCGGGGCCCGAATCGCCACCTCGGCGGATGGCTTCGCGGCTATCCAGCCGCAATCCACCTTCAGCATTTTCAGCCTCAAGGGAATGGCACTCGTAGCAATGATCGATGAGCAGCGGTCGGATGTGTTGCTCGAAAAAAGCGAGCTGCGTCTCATCGGCTGACGCGGCGGTGGCAGCACTACCGAACAGAAAAATGGCGAGCAAAAACGCCCGCAACGACATTCGCTCACACGATGCGTCAGATCGTAATTCGGAGGGATGGGGCACGAGCATCATCGCGTCAATGGCAAGGCGGGAGGGCGGGAAGGCGGGATCTTGCTCAGCTCTCCGTGCTGGGCGAAGTCGCGCCAGTATAGCAGCCCGGTTCGACGGTCGCACCGACAACATTCACGCTCGATGGTGCTTACAATGCCGTGATCAACATCCAGTGACACTCAACAGCCTCCACGAGATTAGGTCGGGACCGATGACGAACGAATATTCAATGAATCGACGACGATTTCTTTCGACGACTCTGACGGCCGGGGCGGCGAGCGTCGCCGCCCCTTACTTCGTTTCCGCGAAAGCCTTGGGAGCCGGCGACTCGGTCGCAGCGTCCGA
>JBBSJZ010000787.1:0-2168 GCA_038256795.1 Pirellulales bacterium
CAATACACGTCGCCAGTGTCGCGCGAGGTTTTGTGCCGCGAGTCGTCGGTAAGCTTCCGCTCGCGGACCCTGGCCGTAGACCAATTGATCCACAAGCGTATCGCGTCGATTCTCGCCCATTGCTTGAAAGTCGCGAATCTCGGACACACTCGGCACGCGGCCGATCACATCGAGGTAAACGCGGCGTGCGTACGTCAGATCATCGCAATTCGGCGGCAAATCGCCGAACACCATCTGACCACGCTCGTCGATCCAACTCGCCAGCTCATCGCTGCGCGAATCCGCGATCGCAATCTGCACTGAACCCATGGACAATATCGCCGAGATGAGGATGGCTCTCGCCGCGGCCATCACCTTCGTCTGCATCGTCGTCACTCCCCGTCAACGGGCTGAACGGAAACGTCATTGATCGACCCAATGTAGACATTCCGTCTTAGTGGGTCAAGTGTTTTGTTTTGGGCGGCCAATCCGATCGGGTATGCTTCGTCGCTTCGTTTGTCCGTTGGCTGGCTCAGCAAGCATCGGACGCTCCGAGTCGCTACCCGAAACACTGAGTCGCACCTTCATGTCGCAAGACCCATTCACTTTCGCACCATCGTCTTTGGCCAGCACGAATGCGGGCACTCCGGCGAAGAAGTCGCAGGCATGGATCTACGTCGTCGTGTTGCTGTGCAGCGTGTTCTTGTTCTTCGGATTGCTAATTCTTGCCATGGCCCTGTGGGGACTCAATCAAGTCGGTTTGATCGGCGGTACCGCGGTGCCCGAGAGCGGTGGCTACCAAGCCGACGCTGACTCGTATGTCGCATCCGTCGCCGACTTTCTAGGAACGAAGCCTGTCGATGCCGAGATAGCCGCCTGGATCGATACCCATCTCGCGGCCTACAACGACGGCAACCAGGAAACCGTGGTGCCGTATGACGAAAAGCTGCTGATGCGAGCCGTCAAGCAAAGTCGGTTGAATACCGGCATGAGTTTCGACGACAACATCACAATGCGAATGTGGTTGCCGGAATACTTTCCTGAACCGCAAATACTGACGTATCATACGCTACTGAGCGTCGAACGCGATTTCGATTCGGCTACGGGCGAGCCCAGTCCGTTTGCGATCGCTAATCTCTATTTCTACGACGGCTACTCCGAAGGGATCACGGCGCGATGGTTCCTGCATCGCGATCGGGACGGTTGGAAATTGTACGACTCCCAGCGGATGGATTACGGCCGCCGAATGAGTGATGAATGGGCAAATTATTTGTCGCACGATGGCGAGCCGCATGCGGATGGCTACGACGAAGCGAAGGCGGAAGTGTACTCGTTGATGTACGACAACGAGGGCGACGAGGAACAGGTGCGAGCCCGAATCCGTGCCGAAGAACATCGAGCGGTCTTGCCCGGCGACCTCGCCGTGCACCGATTGCTCGTGGCGGAAGCGTTCCAGTACCACAGCGAGTCCGAGGAGGTCATTCGCGTCTGTGATGCCAACACCGCGGCGGAGGTCCAGTGGGGTGTACTCACCACGAAGTCCTACGCGCTTTCCGCAATCCCGCGTTACGACGAAGCCGCAAAGGTAGCTGAGCAACTCCTGCGACTCGCACCAAACCATCCCAACGGAATCGCCGCGCTTTGCCATGCTCTCTATTTCGGCGATCGCGATGCCGAGGCTAGGCCGTTTCTCAAACGAATGCTCGCGATCTGTCCCCAGGATGATGCCGTGCTCAGTCGGTTGATCGCGGTCGCCGAGTCCGGTGACCTGCAAGAAATACTGACGATCGTGATGCGTGGACCAAATTCATCGGCACGCCTGCGAAACATGCTCGACACTCTCATTGGCGGACAAAAGAATCTCGACCCTTGGTTGCAAGACTATCGCGCCGTTCAATCGACCATGCCGGAGGTTCCTGAAGATTTTTGTGCTGGGATCTCCGCCATCCAAGGCTATCAGAGCGGCGACCGACTAGCGGCCTTGGAGGCGCTGGCTCAGCAATCCGGTGACGATCCCGAGAGTCTTTGTGGCGTCGCTTTCGACTCGCTGTTCTATGAGCACCTCTCCGCTGCGGTCGAGCAATGCGATGCGGAAGCAATCTTGAGTGCCGGCCGAATCCTGCAAACCACGCCCACGCCTTCACTCGAAAACCAACTGGCAATTGCGACCTACCTCGTGTACCTCGACA
>JBBSJZ010000788.1:0-2162 GCA_038256795.1 Pirellulales bacterium
CTACGACAACACGTTACCGATCTTCGGTGACGAGAAACAAATCCGCAAACAAATCATGCGGATCGTCACCGATGCTCGGCCGATGGAAGATCCGAAAGAACCCGACGAGGATCATCTGTTCCAGCTCTATCGGTTGTTCGCCAGCAGCAACGACGCGCGTGCAATGGCAGCCAAGTATCGAGCCGGCGGTTTCGGCTACGGCGAAGTCAAGAAGGCGGTGGCGGAGTCGAGCGAGTCGTACTTTGCCGCCGCTCGCGCACGCCGCATGGACCTCGAAAAGAACCTCGATCATGTCCGCTCAACGCTCACACGCGGTGCCGACTCAGCACGCGAAGTGGCCGCTGCGGTACTCGCCCGCGTGCAACACGCGTGTGGTCTAAGATAGATGGTATGGCAATCATCGGCATCGGAACGGAGATCATCGAATGCGTTCGCATCGCCAAGATGATCGAGACGCACGGTGAACAATTTCTCCAACGCGTGTACTCTCCGAGCGAGATCCAGTACTGCATGGATCGAGCCAGCGCGATGCAGCACTTCGCCACGCGTTGGGCGGCCAAGGAAGCGGTCATGAAAGCGATGCGGTGCCACAACCAAGGCATCCGCTGGAACGAAATCGAAGTCGTCACCAGCCCCGTCGACGGACCCACCATCGAGCTGACGGGATCAGCATCGCTTTGGTCCCAACAATTCGGCATCGACCGCTTCTTACTCAGTCTCGGCGCCTGTCGCACCCACGCCACCGCCTACGTGCTCGCCGTCGACAACGACTCGTGACGCTAGTTGCTAGTTGCTAGTTGCTAGTTGCTAGTTATTGGCTCGCGATCGCGGCGTCGTTGGCAATCGTATCTGAGTAGTCGTAGGGGTGAAACAGCCGCGAGATTTGTTTGGCGAGCATGCTGAGGTAGAGTTTTTGGAACCTTGCCTCGCTCGTTTCGGTGGTGTATTGGCCGGCAGAGATGGGGTAGGTGAACTCGTCGAATTCGTGCTTGTAGAGGACGCTGCCGGTCTTGGTATCGGTCACGGTGACCATCACATCGGCACGACCGCGAAACAGCGTCGCCCCGTCGCGCAATTGCATGTTGGTCAACTCGATGCCGACGACTTTGTCAGCCTTGACGCCCTTGCCGATCGAAAGAAAATCGACGCTGTCCCAGCCGTTCGTATCACGCCACTGTTCGATTTGGTCCTCGCGAACCAGGGTCAACGCTTTGACCTCGCTGAGCAAGATTTCGCCGACTCGACGACTGAGCGTCCGGGCCGCCGCATCGTCGCTGTATTGGCTGCTATCGGTGATCGTGACGACCGCCACGTGCGACTCTTTCAGCCCTTCGAATTGAGCGGGAAGCTTGTCGGCACCGACAGCGTGATAGAGATTCGCGAAGACGCCCATGCAGCCGCTGGCAGCGACGAGCAGGGCTGCGGACAAGCCGAGCAGCGGTAATCGAGCGACGATTGAGTGAAGTGTTTGCGACGTCATCGCGACGAATCCTTTCGCGATCCGGGAAGGAAAATCAACCAACGATTCTCCCGATACGGAATTTCGCCCCTCCAAAGCTATGCTGAATCGTCGAAATTTTGCGGCGCCGGCCTGTAACTGTCATGCATCTCGCTCCCCACCGGCAACTCAAGCGGGCACCTCCGCGCCCGGCAAGCGTGCTGATAAAGTGTGAAACATGAACATTGCAAAATTCAACGATCTGAAACTGGGTCCCCGCGTCGGCATCGTCGACGGCGAACGGTTGCTGCCCCTTCAATTGACCCCAGAATTACCGTCCCTGGCGGAAATCATTTCCGCATCCGACCCGATCGCGGCCGCCGGATCGCTGGCCCGGGACCCCGCGATTGCTGCGGGTGATTCGGTCGCTTGGTTACCGCCCATTGACCGGCAAGAAATTTGGGCGGCCGGGGTGACGTACAAGCGCAGTCAAACGGCGCGGATGGAAGAGTCGGAAGCGGCCGCCTCGTGTTACGATCGCGTCTATCAATCGCCGCGGCCAGAAATCTTTTTCAAGGCGACTCCGCATCGGGTGCGTGGGGCGGGAGACGCATTGCGGATCCGCAGCGATGCCAGCTGGAATGTTCCCGAGCCAGAGTTGGCATTGGTGCTTTCCCCACGGCAACGGCTAGTCGGCTTTACCATCGGCAACGACATGAGTTCC
>JBBSJZ010000789.1:0-2144 GCA_038256795.1 Pirellulales bacterium
ATCGTTGACGACGACCACAAAACGTACTCCCGCGAATTTTGATTTCGTAAATAAGCTCTCCATCGCCTGATGGCGCAAGCTGCTGGTTCCATTCGTCGATCTGTTTGGTTCCCTCGACGTGGGATATCCGTCGTAACTCTCTCCGCTGCTGCCTTGAGCAGTGGCGGTTCCAGCATCGCATTTCGTCAGCAGGGACAGCGCGACCAAGAGCTTCCATCGTTTCATGTTTGTTCTCTTCAAGAAGATTTCCATTGGCGACGCCTCAAAAACAACTTCCCGGTTTACCGGTAGTTGATTGTTGTGTAGTTGTATTTTGATAGTCTCTCATCCCAATGAATGAAGTTTCCCATCAGAAATTCTTCGCTTGCCTGTACGCCACGTTGGTAGATCTTGTTGAACAACGATACCTTTACACGCAGTCCAGCACTCGTGGTCGTCCGCGAGATTGCTTCGCCAATCGCCTCGACGCTTCGAAAACTTACGCCTTTGAGCGAACGTGTCACATGACAGAACAGCCGATGGTCGATCGGGTTGTACTTTGAGCAGTAGGACGGAAGGTGGGCAACGCGGATCGGCACACCCAAACTGGCCGACAATTCCCAAAGCTTCTCTCGAAACAAATTCACTCGATAACCGTTACTCCCACCGCTGTCGGCCAGAACCAGGATGCGTTTGGCACCGCCATATCGATACCGACCCATCCGATTCCACCACAACCGGATTGAGTCGACGACCAACTCGCCGGTGTCGCTGCCCTGAGCAAGCGTCATCATCGCCTCGTTGGCGCTGACATCGTAAACACCGTACGGAATTACCTTGCCATTGCCTGCGGTTGGGAAATCGTGATCGAGCGTGTGCACGTATCCATTGGTGTACGCGGTGCCGCGTCGGAAGAAGTTCCCCAGCAGCTCCTTTTTCTTGGTGTCGATGCTGATGATCGGCAGATTCCACATTTCGTATTCGCGGCGAAGTTGGGCGATCCGCTTGAACTGTTCATCGCGGTCTGGCGACTGGCCCAAGGAAACATCCTTGAGTGCTTGTCGACGTCCCAATCCGAGTTCGTTTCGCAACAACAGGTCGACCGTGTTAGGGCATGCCCGCAACCCGAGACGGGCAAGCACCTCGGAAAGCTCATCAGGGGAACGGTTGGTCCAAAGCTGGCCGGGGTTCACCGGCGAGCCCGCCGTTTCGGTTTCAACTTCTTTGCGGAGCGCCGCAAGGAGTCCCGGTTGTGCTTGGCTAGCATTTGGCCGTCCACCCCCTTTTTTCGGACTCGAGCGGCCGCTGTGTCTTCGGGCAAGAGTTTCACTTCTTGAATGCCTCGTCGAATGGTCTTCGGATCGCACGCAAATAACTTCGCAATGTAGTCGGTTCCACCGTGAGGCAACTTCTCGGCCTCAATGGCGGCGTAACGTCTTCGGTCCTTTTCGTTTAAGGACAGGTAGAGATTCACCATTTTCGTTTCGAACGATTCGCTGTAGCCAACCATGACTGACTCACCGGCAAGAGGAACGATGGGGTCCAGGCAACGATGATAGCCGATTCAGGGAAGTTGTTTTTGAGGCGTCCCTTAGTGGAAAACGAATGCCGGACTTTCGTTAAAAGTCGGAGAAATTGCTGCGTCAGCGTTGCCACCCGGCTCGCGCCGAGTTTGGTGGCAACGAACGCAACTGGTGGTGAGTTGGTGATACGCCATCGTCACACCGTCGATGCTCTCCTTCTTTGCATCGCGGATGATCTCGTCGGTAACTCGCTCAAACGTATGCAAGTTGGTGCGATAATCCCCGTTGCGACTGCGAACCAATCCTTCGATTTTTTTGAGGAGACGCATTCGTTGGGCGTCCGTTTCGATCAATGAATAATCAGCCATCGATCGCCTTTTCAAGATGCCGGTCGAGTAGTCGAGTTTCTTTTGCATCCAAAAATGGAGCGGTTTTTCGGCGGTCTCGACCGAGATTTCCGCTTCTTTGTCTGCTCTTGAGCAATTGGCGTCAATGACAACAAGCAAGCCAGTGGGAACAATCTGAGCACGCGCGTTGGAGAGACTCCGATAGAACGGTTGAGAAACAGTCATGATGGTTTCGATTCGGAGGCAATGCACATCCCGAGGGCGTCCTGGCCGCTTTTGATCGACGTCGGCTGTG
>JBBSJZ010000790.1:0-2144 GCA_038256795.1 Pirellulales bacterium
TGGAGGAATCGCCACCTATGTAGCTCAGGCTTCGTCCATGATGGTTGCAAGGGGACACGAGGTCGATGTCTTTGCGTCGACGCCGGGCTACAAGCGAACTGAATCTCTTGCCGGCGTAACGGTTCATTGGATCAACGAAACCAGCATGGAAAGATTCGTCATCAAGGCGGGCCACGAGTTTGCAATAGCCCATGAAAAACAGCCGTTTGATGTGCTCGAAACACCGGAGTTCAACTGCGAGGGTGCGATTGCGAAAACGCTCGTCCCGGAAATTCCACTGCTCGTTAAAATGCACACACCGACGAGCATTCTCGCCAAGTACAGTCGTCCGAAAGGTTTTTCGGTTTTTGCCAGATTTCAGCTTGAGAATGCCCGTGATGTGGCCCGACGCCTGTTCAATCGCGAGCGTTTGCGGTCTTGGCAGTGGGATGATCTGGAGAAAGCGTACGTCATTGACGGGCAGGAACGTGACTACACCGACCGAGCTGACCTCGTGTTAACACCCTGCCTATCGCTTGCCGAATTTGCGACTGAGCAATGGGGGATTAATGAATCAAAAATACGGCATCTTCCCAACCCCTACTCGCCCTCGGACAGTTTTCTTCGGATCCGTCCGAGAGCATCGGCAACGACCGTCGGATTTGTAGGGCGGCTGGAACGAAAGAAAGGTGTGGAAAGCTTCGCTCGCGCGATCCCGTTGATTCACAAGGCCGAACCCAAGCTCAACTTTCGTTTCATCGGTCGAATCGGAACCCACCGCCAGACAGGGCTCCCTTATGACCAGTGGATTCGAAAAACGACAAACATTCCCGCGGACTTGCTCGAATTCCCCGGGAAAATTTCGCTGGACCGCATCGCCGAGGCTTATGAGTCGCTTGACGTTTGCGTGTTTCCGAGTCTTTGGGAGAACTTCCCCAACGTGTGTTTAGAAGCGATGGCTGCGGCACGCGCCATTGTTGGAAGCAGAGAAGGAGGAATGCGGGACATGTTGGAACCCACCGGCGCCGGAATACTCGTTGACCCAACCGATGCCGCGTCGATTGCACGAAGCGTTTTGGAATTGGTTTCCGATGATCGACGACGAATAGAGATGGGACTGGCTGCGCGACAGCGTGTAATCGACGAATACTCGCCAGAGCGGATTGGTACGAGAACGGAAGAGATTTTTCGAGAAGCCGTTGAGCTGCATGGCTGATCCGAATGGAAATCGGCACCTACAAAGGTGCGAACCTTCGTTGCATTGCCGCCTGCTGTCGGCCGGACACTCACTTCATCAGTTTGGACCTTCCCGGCGGTGGATTTGGCGGCGGCTATAGCGAAGAGGAAGCTGAGGCGTTGAAGAAATTGCTTCATCCAACGCAGGCTCTTGACTGCTTGAGGATGGATGCGCATTCGCCGGAAGCGCTATTGAGCACAGTAGGACTGCTAAATGGAGATTCAATCGATTTATTATTCATCGATGGCGATCATTAGGAGTTGGGTGCCGAGAAAGATTGTCTTGCGTTTGCCCCGCTTGTTCGTTCTGGCGGGTTAATTGCGTTACATGACATTATGCCACATCGCGTTCATCACGATTGCCAAGTCCATGTATTCTGGGATCGTTTAAAGAAACGAATAAATCGCTCCGAGATCATTGATCGGGACGGGTATGAGCACTGGGGAGGTATCGGTTATCTCGACGTGCCTCCCAATGGTCTGGCAGATGTGGTCGAAGAAATTGAAGCCTCCCGTCGCAACTGCATTGCCAGCGTAAATGACTGAGAAAACAAGCGTCAGCTTGATCATCGGCGCCTACAACCGAGGCGCGCAAATCGCGACGACGATTGATTCGGTTACAGCTCAAACTGTTCAACCATCCGAGACGATCATCGTTGATGACGGAAGCACCGATAACACAGCGGATTATGTCGAGAGGAACTACCCGAACGTTCGCGTCGTTGTCAAGCAAAATGGCGGTACGTCATCGGCACGGAACTTCGGGGCGAAAGTGGCGACGGGTGACATTTTGGTCTTCCTCGATCACGATGACTTGCTACATCCTAACGCGGTCGAGACTTTAGTCGCTTTACTCAATCAGTATCCCAGTGCGGCCGCGGCACATTGCGATCACGAATACCACAATCACGAATCGGGCACGTTCCACA
>JBBSJZ010000791.1:0-2129 GCA_038256795.1 Pirellulales bacterium
GCCAATGGATCACAGGCGCGTCGGCGCGGGCAGCGGTGCATGGACTTCGCGGTCGTGTCGATGCGATCGCGGTCGGAATGGGGACTTTGATCGCGGATGATCCGCTGCTGACGGCACGTCCGCCCGGTCTTCGGTCCGCTCGACGAGTCGTCTATTGCGGTTCACGGCTACCCCCACCCGAGTCCCGCCTGGTGCAAACGGCTGCGGAAGTTCCGTTAGTCTTGATCACAGATCCCGCGGCCGATCCGGCCGAACTCGCCCGTTTGGGAGACGCTGGGGCGGAGATTTACGTCGCGAGATCGAGTGATCGGCGAGAGCAGATTGGGGAATCGCTGAGTTGGCTTGGCCTCGCTCGTGAACAACAAGGGCCGGTAACGAACTTGATGCTCGAAGGCGGCTCGCGACTCCTCGGCAGCTTCTTTGATGCCGGTGCGATTGACGAGTGCCACGTCTACATCGGCGCGAAAGCCTTCGGGGGTGCGGGCGCGCCCGGCCCGATCGCAGGAGCGGGAGCCGAGTCGGTGGACGACTGCACCAAGTTCCGATTGGTCTCCGTCGAGCGATTCGATGCCGATGTGCGGTTGATTTATCGTCGCTAGCGGTCTGGGACAGCTAGAAATTCGGGTTGGCTCTGTTAGCCGTTTGGGCGTTAGCCTGGATCGCCAAAGGGTTGTTCTTGACATGGTTTTCGCGGGTCGCAATTTTCTTCCGCGTTTTCACCGCGTAGCGGTTCAAGCCATTAGCCGGTGGTAAACGCAGCGCCACCACCGGCTAATGGCTGCAATCCCTCTCGGGATGAAAACTGCGCAATCCAAACTCCCCACAAGCCCAAAGCTTTAGCAGGCCAGCGCTAGCACCGGATATTGCCTAAGGCCGGTGGCTAGCGACAAAACCGCTCACCCTCAAGCTAAAGTGTCGCAGGCCACTAACCGTGAGCGTGACCCCAGCGACGCGGTAACGTGATCGCGTACAGAATGACGACGGCACCCAGCGCGAGCAGCACCCAGGGGAACGCTTCGCCCGGCGTCCAGACCCGTGTCGAGCTCGAGGGCGCGGAGCCTGGGTTCATGAACGACGCCGGTTCCGCTTCACCCGCCGCGTAAAGGTTTGCGTTGTCGATGATCAACGATTCGGCACCGATGATTACTGCCATGATGCCCAAGGCCATAAAGAAAGAACGCCACATGACTGTGCTAGTCCCGTCGCTTGCTGAGGATCGTGGGGAAGGAATCGGATGCGAGTTGCAATCATCCGCCTCTAGTGCATCGGCAACTTTAGCCCTGGCAATGCAAGCATTTGCGATCCGGCTGCACGACCGCTAGAACCGTTTGCTTGGGCGAGCGACCGTTTGATTGGGATCCTTTCCCTCAACGCTTCGTTGGAGGGCGAGGGCAGGGTGACGGTTGGGAAGATAGCTGTCCGCTCGCCTTGAAATGCGATTCGCCGGCTCGTGGTACAATTGATCTGCCGAAAAGAGCGCCGGGTCGTCACAAACGCGACCCCTGAAGTCGCATGCTTCATCGTCCCATTGAACTCCATTCTTTGACCTGGAAATACGCCGCGTGTACAAACCGATTTTTACCATCGTGCTTCCGATCCTCGCTTGCTGTTTCGGCAGCACCTCGCACGGCGAAGATTTTCCGGCGATCTATAACAGCGAAACGTTGACGGAAGCGGTGCCGATGTCGGCGGCCGAGGCGGCAGCCACGATGCGGGTTCCGGCGGGGTTTCGCGTCGACGTTTTTGCCAGCGAACCCGAAGTGCGAAATCCGATCGCGGTCGCTTGGGACGATGACGGACGGATGTGGGTTGCCGAAAATTACACGTACGCCGAGCGCCAACAACGCTTTGATCTGTCTCTGCGAGATCGCGTCGTCATTTTGCAGGACGCGGACAACGATGGTCACGCCGAAACTCGCAAGGTGTTCACCGACAATGTCCAAATGCTGACCAGTGTCGAAACCGGTCGCGGCGGCGTCTGGCTGATGTGCCCACCCCAGCTATTGTTCATCCCCGATGCCGATGGTGACGACGTTCCCGACGGGCCCGCCCACGTGATGCTCGACGGGTTCACCGTCGCCCAGGACAACTATCACAACTTTGCCAATGGGCTTCGCTGGGGCCCCGAC
>JBBSJZ010000792.1:0-2122 GCA_038256795.1 Pirellulales bacterium
CGTCCGGATGACCTGTTTCACGCCTTCGTGCGGCTTCAAATCGAGCGAAAACTTCTGTTGTTGGTCGAGCGATTGCAGTCGCTCGTCGAGTCGATCTCGTTCGACTTTGGTTTCTTCCCAATCGGCGCTGATATCGTCTTTCAGTGCGGTAAGACTGCGCCGTTGCAGATCCATCTCCAATCCCTGACGCTTGCGAGCGTCGAGAATCTCTTCAAAGTCCGGTTGTTCGGCTTGTTGATCACGTTTGAGGATTTCTTCGAGGCGTTCGCCGGTGATATCGATGCCGTTGGCGAGTGCGACCATCTTGATCACCGATTGGCCATTGAGAGTTCCACGCGTCGCGAGAAAGCCGAGCACCACGAATTGAGTGATGATGGTGGCCACGCACAGTGCCGAAAACCAGCGGATCATTTTGTCCATGATTCATTCGTCTCCGCGAGCGACGCTTGTTTGCGAGCATTGAGCAGGTAGCGATTGGTGACGGCCTCGTCGATGCTGAGTTGCTCCCGGCGCTGGGCTTCCTTGGCTTCTCGTTCGCGATCGATCTCGCGCAGTTTTTCAAAGCGTTTCACTTCCGCTTCGGCGATCGCGAGCATCGCTTGTCGAGCCACGAGCGCTTCGGAAAGTTTGGTTTTGGTTTCAGCGAGCGAACGCAATTCGAGTTCCAATTGCATTGCGAAGCGGCCGTCGGCGAGCAACCGATTCACGGAAACATCGCCCACACGCATCTGGCCGGATAAGGACCTCGCCTCGGCGATTTGGCTTTGAAGCTCACGGCTTTGTTCGTCGATCCGATTGATCGCTTGGACGGCTTGGCCGACGGCGCCCCCGGCTTCATCACGCTGGCGCTCGCGCCATTGCAATAGGGATGCAAAACGGAACTTGTTCGACATGGAAGACACTATTGATGAAGTGCAGCCGTGACCGCCGCTTGGCTGGCGAGCAAAGCAGCGAGCTGGGCATGGGCTTGGGGCATGGGTGTGAAATCGTCGGAGCGCTGGGTGAGAAAGCTCCTCAGCGGTTCTCGCATCGCGATCGCGCGATCGACTCGCGGATCACTTCCCGCGCGGTAGGCACCGATGGAGATCAGATCGGAACTCTTGCGGTATTCACTCAAGTGACGACGCGCTTCGGAGACGGATGCGGCGACCGCGGGTGTCACCAAGTGCGGTTGCAATCGGCTCAGACTCTCGAGCACATCGATCGGCGGCCAATGAGCTTCCGCGGCGAGCGCGCGGCTGAGCACGATGTGGCCATCGAGCAGTCCTCGAAGCGTATCGGCCACGGGTTCGTTGTTATCGTCCCCTTCCACAAGCACCGTGTAAAAGGCCGTGATCGAGCCAAGACTCGTTCGCCCGGCGCGCTCGACCAACCGCGGCATCGTGTTGAAGACGCTCGGTGGATAACCACGCGTGGTCGGTGGCTCGCCGGCCGCGAGTCCCAGTTCTCGCTGGGCCAGTGCGAATCGCGTCACCGAATCGATCAACAGCAACACGTTGTGACCTTCGTCGCGAAACGATTCAGCGATGGCGGTCGCCGTCCACGCCGCCGAGACACGCTGGGCCGCCGGTCGATCACTGGTCGCCACCACAACGACGCTCTTGGCGAGTCCCGCGGCACCGAGACATCGGGTGATGAACTCTTGAACCTCGCGTCCCCGTTCACCGACCATCCCGATGACGACTCGATCGGCCTTGGTTCCGCGGGCGATCATTCCCAACAGCGTGCTTTTCCCGACACCCGAACCGGCGAAAATGCCGAGTCGTTGCCCGACACCACAGGTGAGCATCGTGTCGATCGCGCGAACACCGGTTTCGAGTGCCGCATCGATCGGTGGTCGATCGAGGGAATCCGGTGGCGCGCCATCGGCGTCGACAACGCTCAAGTCCTCGGGAAGCGGTGATCCATCGATCGGACGGCCGAAGGCATCGATCACTCGACCACAGAGTGCTGAGCCGACGAGTAACTTTGCCGACATTTCGGCGAGTCGAACGGGGTCACCCGCCGCAATCCGCTCGATGCGTTCCATCGGTGCGAGTACCGGGTTCACGTTTCGGAAGCCGATCACTCTCGCTAATTGAGGCTTGCCGCTTGACGACATCAGTTCGCAAATCGCGCCGAC
>JBBSJZ010000793.1:0-2121 GCA_038256795.1 Pirellulales bacterium
GCCTTGATTGTGACGCCGTATTACTACAAATCGCGATATGACCGCGCTGCATGCGTCGCTCATTACAAGGCTGTTGCCGATGCCTCGCCGGTGCCGATCATTGTCTATATCATGACGGCCTACACTGGGGTCGATCTTGCCAGTTCGGTCGTTTCGGAGCTGTCGTCGTATCCGAATATTGCGGGAATCAAGGATTCGGGCGGGAACGCGCCGAAGGTCGGAGAGATGGTTGCGGGTGCGGCGGACGGATTTGCCGTGCTTGCCGGGTCGGCGAGTTTCCTTTATCCAGCGCTATGTCTTGGCGCAACCGGCGGTATTTTAGCGTTGGCCGATGTTGCACCAGGACTTTGCAAAGACATTGACTTGGCATTCCAAGCGGGCGATCACGAAACCGCGCGGACATTGCAGCATCGCGTTCTCGCGCCGAATGCGGCGGTTACGACCAAGCACGGAATTCCAGGGTTGAAAGTGGCGTTGGAGACAGTTGGTCTCAAGGGCGGACTGCCGCGACTGCCGATCCATCCGCTCGGTGAAGCTGAGGCAGCCGACGTTCGAAAGACGCTGGCGGGCGCGGGCATTGGTCCAGTTTCCTAAAGCATTTGAACCAACGCCTGAGCGACGGTTCGGAGCCCCGCTCACAATCGGTGTTGTCTCTGACACTCACGTTTATCCACACGGTGCGCGCCGCCTCCCTCCCGAGGTCGGCGCGCTGTTCGTGCGATTCAACGTTGGTTTGATTCTCCACGCTGGTGATGTGAACACTGGGCGAGTACTGGCTGAACTGGCCGACGTTGCACCCGTGATCGCTGTCACGGGAAACAACGACGATGCAGATTTGCGGGAGATCATCGCTGCCGAGGAACGATTCACCGTCGGGAATTTCACGTTCGCGATGATCCACGGACACGGCGGAAGGTCAGCTCGAAGTGAAGCGCGACGGGTCTCTACCAGTGCTGGACCAGTGGATTGCGTTATTTACGGGCATAGTCACATTCCGCTAATTGAGCGCGAAGGTGAGTCGATCTTGTTCAATCCGGGGTCGGCAACTGATCGCCGATGGGGCGACTACTTCGGCGTGGGATTGATTTCGGTTTCGGGCACCGCCATTGATCCCGAACTGGTGCTCTATCAGGACCCACGACACTTGAACAACGTCAAGCCACTCTTGGGACAGACTGACTGAAAGTCGATCAAAATGTGTCGCATTTCTTTGTTGCGTTCACGTCTCGTTTGTTCGTGCGTTCCGGGAAGACTTTTGTATCAGGTATCGTGCCGCTGCCTATACTTTGAAAGAGGAACTGCGGGATTGCCGAGTCCGGGCAACGAAGGGTTCGGTCGCAACAGCAAGTCGATGGAAAGCAGTTCCGCTAGCGTCGACTTACCACCTACTTAACTGCAAACGCATTACCTGGAGCTAAAACGACGTGCCCATAAATTTTCGACTTCCCGGACCGACACCGTTGCCACCACCCGTACTCGCCGCAATGCAGGGAGCAATGATTCCGCATCGAGGCGACGTCATGAAGACAATGTATTCATCGATCATGCGACGCGCGAAAGAGATTCATCGAACCGATGGCGATGTGTTCCTGTGGCCCGCGTCGGGATCGGCAGGGTGGGAAATTGCGATCGTCAATCTCCTCTCGCCGGGTGATCCTGTGTTGTGTACGGTGATTGGCGATTTTGGCGAGCGTTTCACCAAAGTGGCCGTCGCTCTCGGTCTTGATGTTCGCAGAGTCGATATTCCGTGGGGTATGGCGTTGACGCCGGAGCGCTTGACGAGCGAATTGGAACAGCATCCAGATGTGAAGGCGGTTTTTCTCACACACAATGAGACGTCAACTGGGATGACAAATCCGCTTGAAAAGCTCGCTGCAGTTGTGCGAGATCATGGGGCGTTGGTCGTGGTCGATGCGGTGAGTTCAGCCGCTGGCTTGCCGCTTTTGACGGATGAATGGGGACTCGACTTCGTGCTATCAGGTTCGCAAAAAGCGTGGATGTGCCCGCCGGGCTTGACGATCACAGCAATTGGGCCACGAGCCTGGGATGCATACCAACAATCGACGTTCAAACGGTTTTTCTGGGACCTTGGATCAGCGAAGCAGTCGGCTCAGCAAGGGA
>JBBSJZ010000794.1:0-2095 GCA_038256795.1 Pirellulales bacterium
GAAGGTCCAAGCATTGGCGACGATCGCGAAAAGGAATCCGACCGATCGCTGGCTGATCGCCGCCGTGATGTCGTCCATCGGTACTCAAGCGGCCCAGCTCCAATCAATGTTGGCGGATGAGTTACCCGAAGTGGTCAAGCAACTCGATGAACAAATCACGGCGCGAGTTCGAGTGGCTCAGTCATCCAGCCGCAACAACGAAACTCCAGCGCCGCCGCCGATGGCGACTCGCACCGCGGAGGTGATCGCCAAGCGGGCTGCGGTTGTGGAGCGATATCGAGACACGCCGACACTCACCGGTGACACTACCCGAGGTCGCCAGCATTTCCAGAAACACTGCAGTGCGTGTCATCGCGTCGACGACATTGGCCATGAGATCGGACCCAACTTGGCGGCCATCAAAACGCGTGGCCCAGAGATGGTACTCACCGCGGTCCTGGATCCGAATCGAGAAGTGAATCCGCAGTACGTGAACTACTCCATCGCTACCGTTGACGGCCGAGTCGTCGCGGGAATGATTGCGGACGAAGGGGCAACGAGCATCACCCTTCGCCGCGCCGAGAATGTCACCGAAAGCGTCCTCCGCATCGAGATTGACGAAGTGCAGAACTCGGGCTTATCGATCATGCCGGAGGGTTTCGAGGAACTGGTCGATCCCCAAGCCATGACGGATTTGATCAGCTATCTCATGTCGCGTCCTTGATTTCACTTGGCATCATGCGGCTTCTTTGGGTGAGGGTAGAATGACGAACATGACGACGCATCCACCGGCATCCCTTCGGATCGGTATCGTTACGGTTTCGGACCGAGCGAGCCGGGGTGAGTATGAAGATCGTGGCGGGCCGGCAATTGAAGCTTACTTGCAAGAGGTCGTGGCCTCGGCTTGGGAACCCATCAAACGAATCGTCGCGGATGAGCGTTTGGTGTTAGCCGAGATGCTCACTGAACTCGTCGATCGACAACGATGTTGCCTCGTGATCACGACGGGCGGCACCGGTCCTTCGCCGCGCGATGTGACGCCCGAAGCGACGGAGTCGGTGTGCATGAAAATGTTGCCGGGATTCGGGGAACTGATGCGCAAAGTATCACTCGAGAAAGTACCCACCGCGATCCTGTCGCGACAAACCGCAGGCATTCGGGGCACGGCGCTGCTCTTGAACTTGCCCGGGCAACCACGGGCAATCGGCGAGTGTTTGGATGCCGTGTTCCCCGCGATTCCGTACTGCGTCGAGCTGGCGGGTGGACCACGGATCGAAACGCATGACGGGCGCGTCCGTGCCTATCGACCGCCGGGAACCCGTTAGGCGCCGAGCACGGAATCCGACAAATTGATGCGAAAATATTCGGCGGTTGATTTGACTGGCGCAAACGATAGCGCAGTATTGTCGTAAAGGTTTCAACAACCCCTACGAGACGACCATGCGTTACATCTTATTGATTGCCGTCCTGAGTGCTTGCGGCGGTTGTTCGGCGACTCGCGCTGTCGAACAGTGGAAGTGCGACAACTGGGGCATGTGTCATTTCGGGACCCAGCCGACGGCGACGTGTGATTCGTGCGGTCCGCCGCCTATGGTCTACGAGGTTCCATGATGACGTCGGCGAGTGCGTGACGCAGTGGATCGTCGGACTCGCGACAAAACCCCCAGTGCTGGCGCCGTCGCCACCCTTCGGCGTATTTGAACTTGCCACTCATCTTGCCAACGTCGCCGGTCAAGTCACGCATCGTTTGCACGTAGCTATCCATCCCTTGGCTGCGATCCAGCCATTCTTTCTGGCTGGCGTGACACTCGAGTGATTTGACTTTCACGTCGAGCACATCATCCGTGCCGACAATGTATTGCGGGATCACCGGCTCTCCGAGTGGCGTCGCGTTCCCGTGCGGCTGGGCGTGATAGACCGTGATCGGTTCGGTGTAGGTTTCGACGGGCGGATCGGATTCAAAGTTCGGCATCGCGTGACAGAAAGCTGCGGACACCGCCAAGCGACACGCGTTCTCGTGGTCCTCCATATAATCCACCGGCGCGTGAGTGAGCACGATCGAAGGCTTGGCGATGCGAACAACCGCCGCGACCTTGCGCAGCATCTCAGTCGTGTA
>JBBSJZ010000795.1:0-2082 GCA_038256795.1 Pirellulales bacterium
CGAGGCGATAGTGCCGACATTCCGGACCTATCGCCTCACCCGCCGACAGTTCGGACGTATTGCCTCGGCGGGGTGGGGTCGAGACGGGGCTTCGTGCCCGCCTCGCTGGTCAGGGGATCACCCCCGTCCTCGCGGATTGGTCGGATGCGAGGACGCTTCAAGATCTGCCACCCGTCGATCGGGTACTGGTCGCGGTCAGCCATGACCACCGCTCAGGCCTGGATCGCTACGAATCGCAAGTGGGCGGATTCGAGCGGTTACTGACGGTGGTCGATCCTCGAGCGGATGTTTGCTACATCAGCACCACGGGTGTCTTCCACCAGACCGATGGCTGCTGGGTCGACGAAACGAGCACGGCGCATCCCACTCGCGACGGCGGACGCGCCCACCTGGACGCCGAGTCATTGCTGTGGCGAATGCGACCGCACGGCGCAAGCACAATCCTCCGACTGGCGGGAATCTACGGCCCAGGACGCATTCCGCGAGCCGCCGATGTCATCGCGGCTCGGCCGATTGCCTCGGCCGAGAACGGGTATCTCAATCTGATTCATGTCGCTGACGCGACCCGTGCAGTCCTCGCGTGTTGGCAAAAGAACGTCGCGAGAATGTACGTGGTCGCGGATGACGAGCCGATGCTGAGAGGCGATTTTTATCGAGAGATCGCCCGCCAAACTCGCTCGCCGATGCCCACGTTCGTCCCGCCCGCAGCCGACTCGGCCAAGCGATTTCGCTCCGAGACTAACAAACGTGTCTGGAATCGACGCATGAAAAGCGACTTGGTCGAGCGACTGCAGTTCCCGACGTATCGCGAAGGGCTTCAAGATTCACTTCGAGCGATGAACGGCTAACAGCCGGGTGCCCGTTGGCTGGAAGCGGTTCTACAATGATCAAAACATTCATCAACTCCGCGCGACCGGCCGCCATGCTCACCCGCAAACCGATCTTTCCAGGCATCATCGAACTCAATTTCCAAGCGGGCGAAGTGCTCGGTTGCAATGTGTACTTGGTTTACGATGCCGATGAGTGGATCCTCATCGATATCGGCTACGAAGAAACCGTCGACGACTACATCGAATTGGTACGCCAACTCGACTTTCCGATCTCTCGTTGCAAAACCCTCGTGGCAACCCACGCCGATGTCGATCACATCCAAGGGCTGGCGAAAGCCAAACAACTACTCAAAACCACCATCACGTCGCATCCCAACGCGGTGAAACCGCTCGAGTCCGGCGATGTGCTGCAAACGATGGCGGAGATTAAACCGCAAAATTTGCACTTGGCGATGCCCGCGGTGACCGTCGATACTCAAGTCGTCGACGGGGATATCATCACCATCGGATCGCTCCAGCTCGAGGTGTGGCATACGCCGGGGCATACGGACAGCCAACTCGCGTTTCGATATGGTGATGTGCTGCTCAGCGGCGACAATATCTATCGCGATGGTTGCATCGGGGCAATCGATGCGCACCACGGCAGCGACATCAAGGCGTTCGTGAACAGCCTCGAGCGGATTCGCGACAGCGACGTTAAGTGGCTCGCGCCCAGCCACGGGCCGATCTTCCGCAAAGACAATGCGATGCTGCAAAAAACCATTGATCGGGTCAAGGGATACTTGCAAATGGCTGACTTCGGCACGCTCGCCGAATCGTGGCCGCTGATGGACCAGTGGGATGACGAGGTCGCCGCCGGAACGCTACCGGAGGGACTGGCCTAGAATCGAGGCAGCGATTCACTTACCGAACGCGCGAACCTCACGCGGCCAGGTTCGAGCCGATGTCGGTGCGGTAAGCGGAGTACGCGGGTAAGAATCCAGCGACGAGGGCGAGGATGATCACGAGCGGCAAAATGTACAACTCATACGTACTCGTCGTCAGCATCCCGATCTGGACTCCCGTGTTGTCCTCGATGTATCCGCTGGCGCACCATATGGCGAAGTGGGCGATCAACCATCCGCAAAGTCCGCCCACCACGGCGATGATCAAACTCTCGCAAAGGATGATTGCCGTGACGGTATCGCGTCGGGCACCGAGGGCTCGCATCACCGCTATGTCTCGGCGGCGATCGTTCATCGAATTGTAGATC
>JBBSJZ010000796.1:0-2079 GCA_038256795.1 Pirellulales bacterium
CACCACCGACGACGGTGACAAACATGATGATAAGACTCACGTGCCCACTTGGGACCTGCTCCGGGAACTGACCGGCCGCAGCGACTTTCTGTACGTGGCGGACTGCAAACTGGCCAGTGCCGAGAACCTCTCGCACATTGATCGCGAAGGCGGACGATTCATCACCATCCTGCCGAAAAACCGCAGCGAGCCCAGGCGAATGAAGCAGCAACTGCGTGACGATCCGGATTCACTCAGGTGGGAACCGTTGTATGAGGTCTATGACGAGTACGACAACTTGCGGAATCGATTCAAAACACTGCGAGAAGAGCAACTGACCGCCGACGGTTACCGGCTACTGTGGATTCACTCGCTGACCAAAGCCGCATCAGATGATGCTCGTAGGGTCAAAGCGATCAAGAAAACGACTGACGAGTTGGCGGCCTTGCGGAAGCGTTTGCAATCGCCCCGCAGCCGGATGCGAGACCGCCCGCGAGTCACATCCGAAGTCGAAAAGATTCTCCAAGTGCGCGGCACGGCGGAACTCTTGAAAGTGGAGATCTTGGCAGAGGAAGAAGTGACGTTAAAGCAGAAGACACCCGGTCGACGAACGACCAACACGCAATACACACGCGAGATCAAACTTCGTTTCGACTTAACGTGGCAAGTCAATGTGGAAGCGATTGAGCGATCCCGACGTGGTGACGGCGTCTTCCCGCTAATCACCAACGACCGGGAAATGACCGTCGAAGAAGTGCTGCGGGCTTATAAGCGTCAGCCGATCATCGAGAAGCGGTTCAGTCAATTGAAGACGGATTTCAATGTTGCCCCGGTGTACCTGAAAGAAGTCAGTCGGATCGAATCATTCCTGTGTGTTTACTTTCTGGCGCTGTTGCTTCAAACGCTGCTCGAACGCGAACTCCGCCGGGCGATGGCCGAATCGGAATTGGAATCCCTGCCGCTGTATCCAGAAGGTCGCGCATGCCGCAGACCGACGACACGTCGCGTCATCGACGTGATGGAATCGCTAAGTCGCCACCGCCTGCAAACGGACGATGGGGCCAAGCAAGATCTGTACACCGACACGACTCCGATCCAACGGCAGCTGATCAAGCTATTCGGAATGAATCCCTCAACCTATGGCCACCACTAACGCACCAGCTAAAACTAAGAGTTATTGGTTCTCAGATGCGCGGAAAGTAAGTTGCAACCGATGGTTCGCCGCTACGGCATTGGGACGCCAAGGTCGCGACAGATTTTGCGAACGAGAAACTCATTGATCTCTCGATGCCGAGGGACTGCAGAAACCTGCGAATTCGCTGTGTTGACATAGATCGAGTGACTACCGCCCTCACGAAGCAGTTCACAGTCGTGGTCTCGAAGATGACGCACAAGGTCGCGACGCTTCACGACGTCGACAAATCGAACGGCTCGCGAGAAACATCCTGGCCAGCTATCGAGCGTTCGGCAAGCTCCCGATTGGCTTCTAGAACCATTTGCACGGCTTCTCGCAAGTTCGATCGGGCTTCATCAAGGGTAGCACCCTGAGTGTTCGCGCCAGGAAGTTCTTCGACGAAGCCGATGTAGCCCTCAGGGCACGGCATGAATACGGCTGTCATTTGCATTGAGTATCTCCTGTTGAGCATTGTATCTGTTGCATTGCAGGGGCGTCAATTGCCAGGGAATCATCCACCTCCGTCGTTTCCAGTCGGCGAACGTCAAAGGTCTGGCACCGCCTACCGGCAGCGCACCTCCGACTGTGGGTTAAAGGTTTGTAGTTACGGAAATCATTTGAACTCGGAGCGGGTAGGCGGTTGTCCAGCACCGTCTTGTTCGCTCCATCAGTCCATGTGCGGCGCTTCAATATATGGCCTCGAGAATTTTGTGGAACGATCATCTTTTCCCACTATTGCACGATTCTGGTCATGAGGATTCCTCTTGAACTCAAATTCAACGTCTATTTTGAAGTAGGGGCAAGATGGATGTACAAAGCGGACTGGTGAAACTCCTTGTAATCCTCCATCCATCGGAAATTTACCCTTAATCTCGTTACGGGTCATCCCCGGTTGGGTGCAGTCGGGTTGGTAGCAGTTGATTTCA
>JBBSJZ010000797.1:0-2072 GCA_038256795.1 Pirellulales bacterium
AACAGGGCTGTGTTGATCACGCCCCTGCACTACATCACGGCAGTTCACGCGGCGACACTCGCTCCTACTTTCCGCGGCAGTGATGGCGTATTTCGGACCTACGCATCCGTGGGCTCTCAAACGTTGCTGACGACCTTGTCCGATGGCACGGCCGGCCCCAGCGATATTCAACTGCATACGCTCAGTGCACCCGTCGACAATCACATCACGCCGCTAGCGATTCTCGGTGGCAACGGCGAGAATCTGGTCGGGCAAGAGTTCTACGTCGCCCTCCAGGGCAACCAAATCGGCCGGAATACCGTCAACCAGATTGTGGCGGTCGCTTTCGGCGGTCCTCCGGATTTGAGGGGTCTTTCCTATACAATCGAGTACTCGTTCGACACGCTTTCCAACGGTGGCGATGGGGGCCTCGGCGACGATGAAGCCGGATTGTACTTTGGGGATTCGGGCCACACCGCGTTCATTCAAATCGGCAGCCATTTCGCCGTGATCGGTACCCACTTTGGGATCGACATCTCGGCGGGCCAAAACCCGCTCGCCGGTGTTCGCTACAACAGCTACTCGACGCTGCTCACGCCCTACTTGGACCAGATCTCAGCGATCACCGCACCCTCCGGCTACCGCATTTCGACGCTGTCCGTCAACGCGATTCCGGAGCCGATTTCGCTCGTGGTGTTCGCGTGCATCGGCGGCGTCAGCATCTATCGCTCGCGAAAGAGTTCGCTGATCGATTGATCGTGGTGAATTCGCTTGATCGCCTCGGCCAATAGCGGCGCGACCGACAACTGGACGAGATTTGGAAGTTGTTTTTCGAGCGAGATCGGGATCGTATCGGTGATCGTGATCGTGTCGATCGGTGCATCGCGAAGTCGCTCGATGGCGGGTCCACAAAGCACGCCGTGCGTGCAAGCGATGTGGATCTCGGCGGCGCCCATTTGATGGACGAGCCGGGCGGCGCCACAGATCGAACCCGCGGTGCTGATCATATCGTCGAACATGAGCGCGATTTTGCCTTCGACGGGGCCGCCGATGATTGTGCTTTGACGCACTTCCGTCGCACTGGTGCGTCGTTTGTCGACGATCGCCAGCTTGCCACCCAATCGTTTGCCGTGACCGACCGCACGCTTGATGCTGCCCTCATCGGGGCTGACCACGACGATCGAATCGTCGCTGAATCCTCGATTGAGGAAGTGGTCATTGAGCACCGGCGCGGCGTAAAGGTGATCGACCGGAACGTCAAAGAAGCCTTGGATTTGTGCCGCGTGCAAGTCCATCGTTAGCACGCGATCGGCACCGGCGCGGGTGATCAAGTTCGCGACGAGTTTCGCCGTGATCGGCACGCGTCCTTCGTCCTTGCGATCCTGGCGCGCGTATCCGTAATAGGGAATCACCGCCGTGATTCGCTCGGCGCTGGCTCGCTTGCAACTGTCAATCATCACCAATAGCTCGATCAAGTGATCGTTGACCGGTGGGCACGTCGGCTGGATCAGGAACACGTCGCGACCGCGAACGTCTTCGTCGAGTTTGCAATAGTTCTCGCCATCAGGAAATTTCCCGAGGGTGATCGCGGCGGGTTCCAGGTGCAGGTGGCGACAAATCTTCATCGCCAGTTCGCGGTTCGCTCGGCCGCTAAAAATCTTCAGTTCACGCATAGCCCATCGCCCGCATTTTCTCGTCGACGAGTTGGAGTTCTTCGGGGTTGTTAATTGAAAGCGATTCGCAAGGCTCGAGCACCGCTTTGGCCTCGACCCGCAAGCCCGCTTCCCGCATCAAGCGAGCACAATCGGTGAGGTAGTACTCGCCTTGAGCATTCTCGTTGGAAAGCCGCGAAAGTGTTTCGAGGAGTTCAGGATTGCGGAAGAAATACGTGCTCATGTTGACTTCGCGAATGGCTCTTTGGGCGCCGGTCGCATCCTTGTGCTCGACGATGCCCCAAAACTCGCCTTGCGCGTCGCGAACGATCCGGCCCAATCCCTCGGGATTGTCCTTTTCGAGCGTTCCGAGCAACAAGGCTGGCTCATGCTCGGTGAAGTGTTCCCGCAATTTGATCAAGCTCGAAGATTGAATGAGTG
>JBBSJZ010000798.1:0-2030 GCA_038256795.1 Pirellulales bacterium
CACGGCACAGCATCGCGATCAGCAAGCTGTCGATTACTTTATCCTGGCCGATAACGATGCGCCCGATCTCTCGTTTCAGTTGCGCACGCGCCTCGCGAAGCCGCAGGACAATCTCGGGATGCTCTGTTTCAGTTGGCGTGTGATTCATCGTGTCGTTCTTGCTTTTTCATCGATCGGAAGCGGAGGGGCGCGAGTCCTCCGGTGGTTGATCATTACATGGGGTAAATCCGGGCGGCTCGCGCCGTGCCGCTACAATGGCAACTTGTTTTCAATCGGTGACAACGTGATCTGAATACGGTCGCTGCTCGCTCCGTCGACGACCGCTGGGTCCGCCCCACTCTCGCCATCCCGGGGCGCGGCGACATCCGCCGCCTCGGTACCCGATCCATCACCGTTGTCATCCAACTGTGCGTGTTCGGTAGGAACCAATTTCTCATCTTCAAAGGACTGGTCGACTTGATGAGCCGTCTCACGAAACAGCTCCAGCACCGTGGATGGCTTGGCAGTAGCCGTGTCTTGCGTGGCCTCGGATTTCAACTGTTTTCGCATGATCTCAGCCAGCGCGTGCGGGAACCGCGTCTCGTTGACTTCGCCATCATCCGTGGCGCTAATGATCACACGACCCGGTCGGGCAAGCGGCTTGAGAAAGCTGCCTGACGCCGATTGGGTCAACCAAAGCAACTGTTCTTTTGCTTCGAGCGGAGCGAATAATCCGGCCCACTGGGCGGTGTTCAGATCAGGGCCCGGAAGGTGGAACCATCCATGCCGATCGTCTTGACTGCCGTGCCCAAGCAGAAAAACCCACAGTGAGTCGTCCGGCGTCAACTGCTCATTCAACTCGGCAACTCGCGTGCGGATCAACTCGGCCGTCGCCGGTTCGGCATCGTTTTCGCCGTTGCCGATCAAGAGAGTGACGTCCTGTTCCTCGACCCCCGCAATCTCCGTCAGCCACTGCCGCCATATTCCGACGATTTGAATGAACTTCTCGCGATGTTCCTCGTCCCCCGGCAAGCCCACCACGACAAACGCGTAGCGACGCGCGGGACCGACCGTTTCGATCGGAACATCGGAAACGGTATCGACTGTTTGTGAGTGAGCGCTGCGTGGGAGCAAGATTCCGGTAGCCAGCGCGAGACCCAACAACGAGATGTGAAGTGCGTATCGCGATTGGCGAAGGCGTTTTCGAAAATGCATCGAGGCGAGCGTCATTTTATTTCGAGTCCTGGACGTTCCTTCCGTAGCTTATCAATCGCCGCGGAGCTCACATTTGATTCCTTCAGCGTCAATTTTTGTAATTGAGGTAACGACGGAAGAGCGGCAATGGCATCGTCATCAACCGCCGTCTGATGCAGTTGCAACTCCTTCAACGAACGAAGCGCGGCGAGTTCAGGAAGACAGTCGCCGGTAATCTTGGTTCCGGATAGACACAGATGCTCAAGTTCGGGCAGCGCCCGCGTGACCTTCGCGACGGCAGTATCGGTGATTGGACAATCCGACAGACAGAGACTTGTCAGTTTTGGGAAGCGGGCCAATTCATCCACGTCGTCATCAGCGAGCGATACACCAATCAGTTGCAATTGACGCAGTGCCGGCAAGTCACGCAGCGACGCCAATACGCTGCCGTCAATGCCGTGGCGAGGGAGTGCGAGCATCGCCAACGATTGTAAACCTGCGACGACCGAAATTCCTTCCGCGGTGACTTGGCTATCGGTCAAATCGAGTTTGCGGATGCCGTTGATCTTCGTCAACTCGTTCAGTTCGGCATCACCAATCATCAACCGCGCCGCGCTAGGACATTTCTCAACGCCAGTCAGCCAGGGATCGTCGGACAGTTCTTGCAGACGATGGACGGTTCGGGTGCCAGTTTCGGTGATGATCTCGACGTGTCCGCCTCGCCATACGATCCGCTGGGCAAGACGCTTCTCGCCCAGCGTTTCCGATTCCTCAAAGGGTTGCGGAACAAGATCGGCGGACGCATCGAGAATTTGCAGGTTGTGTACGCGAAACGCACCTCGGTAGGTGTGGACGAA
>JBBSJZ010000799.1:0-2027 GCA_038256795.1 Pirellulales bacterium
CGCTGGCGGAGATCGCATCGAGTACCCTGGATCGTCCCGACCGCAAGGTGCTCACCATTGCCGTGACGGGATCGGCGGGCAAAACGACAACGTCGCTGATGATCGCCAGTGTGCTGAGGGCCGCCAAGGTGCGGACTGCCTATCAAACCGACTTGGGGGACAGTGATGGCGTCGTTCAGTCGACATCGGAGTCGCCGCTCGCCACGGCATCCACTTTGGTGAATTGGTTGAGCGAAGCCGTGGATACTGAATGTGGTGCGGCGATCATTGAGCTTGATGAAGCGGCGCTCACGTATGGTCATTACGATGCCGTCGAGTTTGATGTGCTCGTGGTCACCGGCGCGGCTCAATCCGCCGAGCACTTCGGACCTTCGAGCTTGCAATGTGCGCTCGAGCGGATGGCTCGTGATGGTGTGGTGGTTGCCAATGCCGACGACCCGCGGATCGAACGCATGGTGTGTGACTCAGGCGTTCGCATGGTGACGTATGGGGTGCAGCGCGCCGCCGATGTCAGCTGCAAGATCATTGATCAATCCGGCGGCATGTCGACGCTATTCATCACGACCGATAACACCACCGCGGCTATGGAAACATCGCTCTGCGGTGGCGCGATGGCCGCTTGCCACTGCGCTGCGGCGACCGTGGGATTGCTCGTTGATCAACCGCTTCCCTCGGTCTTGGAAGCACTGGGCAAGGTACGCCAGTTGCCCGGACGGATGCAAGCCATCGCGACGGAAGGTCAACCGACCGTGTACCTCGATGTCGCCGGGTCGCCCAAGCGACTCGCCGCGGCGCTGCGTGCGACCCGCTCGATGCAGCAGGGAAAGCTCTGGTGCGTGTTCGCGATGACGGGTTTGGAATCGAGTGCCGAGTTGGCCGAATACGGCCGGATCGCCGAGCGTTTCGCGGGACAAGTGGTTTTGACCTGTCACACGGGCGCCAAGCCGCAGTTCCTTGAGCTCGCCCACCATGTTCTCGATGGCGTCAAGAAATGCGCCGCATTCCGCTGGGTCGCTGATTGGAACCAAGCGATCGAGTGGGCGACGGGGCAAGCGAAATCGAACGATACCGTCTTGATCGTCGGCGGAATTCTTCGCGGAACGCCCCAGCAACAGCGACGCGAACTCGCGACGCTTGAAACCTGGATCGAAACCGCGATCGAGCGTCGGCTCGAGCATGAGCCCGCGAACCGACCGCAGCTGAAGATCTTTGGTTAAGACTTGATTCTGGGTGCGACGGCCACCGTTTGCACGACGACGCGCACCGCGCCGCGCTCGGGGATCACCTCGCGGCCATGATGCGCCGCCCAGACCTGGGTAAATTCGGCACCAAATAGCAAGATCATGGAGGAGTAGTAGACCCACACCAAGATCACCACGAGCGAGGCAGCGGCCGATCCGAGTGCTGCGGCGGGATCGTTGTACGATAAGTACCACTGCAAGGTGCCGCGACCGGCGGAGAATAGCGAGGTGGTCACGAAACTGCCCATCCACACGTCACGCCAAGCGACGTGCGCATCGGGCATGAAGCGAAACATTGCTGCGAAAAAGAAGAACACGATGAGTAACGTGACCGATTGATTGATCCAATTCGCCGTGTTCGCATGAACCCAGGTGAGTTCGGTGAATTGACGACCGATCAGCGTCAATACGGCGGAGAGGATCATCGATACGAGCATGAGGAATCCCAAGCCGAGGATCATCGCCAACGACAACACGCGTTTGCGAAAGATGGGCATGATGCCTGTCTTGCCGGGATCGGGGCGCACGCGCCAGATCTGATTGAGCGAATCCTGCAAAGCCGCGACGACGCCAGTCGCGCCGATCATGATCCCCGCTAGACTGAGCATCGATGTCCACCAAGCGCCGCCCTGCATCGCGCGATGATCCAACAGCGCCGCGATCTGTGCCGCCGCATCGGGATTGCCGAGCATCCGCGCGGCGTGCTCCTGCACGAGTTGCTGAGCTCGCTGGCGAGCCTCGGCATTTTCATACGCGACCGTCATCCCGGCGGTCACGAAGGAAAGC
>JBBSJZ010000800.1:0-2015 GCA_038256795.1 Pirellulales bacterium
CTATCCAGCGGTCGCTACGTCTCATCACTTCCCTCACCCTTTCAGGTAAACCAGCCACGGTCAACTCGTACCGATTTTCGCGATTAAAGTTTCGCGAACGAGTTGCGGGTTGGCGTTGGGGTTTTTCTTTTTGGCTTGCCCGATGAGCATGCCGAGGGCTTGCATTTTGCCGCCTCGGACGTCGTCGATGACTTGCGGATTCGCGGCAATCAGTTCGTCGCAAAGGGTATCAATCTCACGGGTATCGACGGCCTTGATGCCGAGCGCATCGCTGGCGTCGTCGACCGTGGCGGCGGGGTTGTCGAGCAGATAGGCAAACACGTCGCGGGCGCGGGCGTTATCGAGTTGGCTACTTGCAACCCGCTTCAGTAATTCACCGAGTGATGTGGCGGTAACGGGAAACGCGTCGATGGCGAGGTGACGCTCGTTCATGGCTCGCATCACGTCTTGCAAGATCCACGCACCGGCTCGGCGGCCGTCACCCGAGACGTCCGCAGCCGTTTCAAAGTACGCGATCATCTCGCGGCCTTGATTGACGATCACGTCCGCGTCATAGGGCTTGATGTCATACTGGCTTTGCAATCGATCGCGAGTTTGCGAGGGCAGTTCCGTGATCCTGCTCCGTATTTCATCGACGCGTGATGTCGGGATACGCACGGGCAGCAAATCGGGATCGGGGAAGTAGCGGTAGTCGGCCGACTCTTCCTTTTCTCGCTGCTTGAAAGTCTGTTCCTTGTCGTCGTCCCAGCCGCGGGTGGTCTTGGGATTGTCTTCGATCGTCGCTCCGGTTTCGGTCCAATCGAGGTACTGGCGCTCGGCTTCGTACTCGATCGCCCGCTCGACACTACGGAAGCTGTTCATGTTCTTGATCTCGACAATCGGAGTCTTCGCAACTTTGCCATCGACGTCGATATGCAGGTTGACGTTGGCGTCGACACGCAGACTGCCTTCCTGCATTTCACAGTCCGATACGTCGAGGTGCGTGAGCAACAGTTTCAATTGAGTGAGGTATTCCTTCGCTTCAGCCGCCGAACGCAGATCCGGTTGGCTCACGATCTCGAGCAGCGGTGTGCCACAGCGATTGAGGTCGATGCGTGATGCGGCGATGCCTGCCGACTCGTCGTGCATGCTCTTGCCCGCATCCTCCTCGAGGTGCGCTCGAATGATGCCGATGCGACGGGTCGAATCGGGATTTGCGGGGTCAACAATATCCAGCGCCCCATCGGCACAGATCGGTAAATCGAACTGACTGATTTGATAGCCCTTGGGCAAATCAGGATAGAAGTATTGCTTGCGATCCCATTTCGTCAGCGGCGGGATGCTGCAGTTGATGGCGAGTCCCGTGAGAATCGCCAGATCGATCGCCCGCTCGTTGAGCACTGGCAAGGCACCGGGCAGTCCTAGACAAACCGGGCAGACATTGGTATTGGGCGGAGCGCCGAACGTGGAACTACAACCGCAAAACAATTTGCTTTGCGTGTTGAGTTGGACATGGACTTCGAGACCGATCACGGTGGTGTAGGAATGCTGAGTCATCGTCGTCTTCATAGCGAGGCTCCCGTGCGAGTGCGGGGCCGGAGCGTGTGGTGCTTGGTGGCTCGCTGGAACGCCGCGGCGGCGCCGAGCAGCCTCGCTTCGTCCAGCGCCGGTGCTTGGAGTTGAATTCCGATCGGCAGACCTGAGGAATCATGGCCTCCGGGGACCGAGATCGCCGGGATACCGGCGAGGTTGGCTCCGACGGTGAACAAGTCGCAAAGGTACATTTGAAGGGGGTCGTCGAGCTTGGCTCCGAGATCGAATGCGGAAGTCGGCGTCACGGGACCCAGCAGCAGATCGACCTGGGCAAACGCGGCGTCATAGTCGCCGCGAATCAAACGGCGAACCTTCAAGGCTTTGTTGTAGTATGCGTCGTAGTACCCGGTGCTAAGTGCGTACGTACCGATCATGATGCGCCGTTTGACTTCGGCGCCGAAACCTTCCTCGCGGCTGGCACAGTAGGTCGCCGCGAGGGGACC
>JBBSJZ010000801.1:0-2006 GCA_038256795.1 Pirellulales bacterium
CGCCAGAACTTTGGCAGGCGAGCTTGGTTGGCGATGAGGGCTGGTTTCATGAACGGGCGTCTGGGATAGCGTCGAGGCTTACTCGCGCCGCGGCGTTCGTTCTCTTCTTCGATCAGTCGTGTGGCTCGGTTGGCTTGGGCGATTGTGAGCAGCTTGATGCGGGCAAACTTGCCGGGCTGTTTCGCTCGGATCGGCCCGTGCTCGCCGACACGGAACCGATGTCGCTTCAGTTTGCGTCGTTTGGTAACAACGCCGCCAAATTCGTGCAGGTTCCACAGTCGGCCAGCAATTTCGTTGACCGGTCCGATGACGGCTTGTTCACGTTCGCGGTTGACTTCGTATCGAAGGACTCGACAAAGCATTCCGGTCGGCGAACTGGGCGGCGATCCGGGGTTGGATGGCTTTGCTGAGAGCGTTTGCGGATTGATCGTTTTGCAGACATCCGGACCGTGCCGGCGGCATGGCCAAGGCTTTTGGTAACTATTCAGCCTTCTGTGGCATCGGTGCATGTTGCCGGTTGCCGCGTAGATGGCCAGCGCTTCGAGGATCGTGCCCAATGGTTCTTGCCCGCGAAGGCGAAGGGTTCGAAAGACCGTCATCAATACCGACTGAGTCAATGCACCGCGATCACTGTGGTTGCAATAGCGATTCTTGCGAATCATGACCGCCGGACGAATCGCATGCTCGCCCGCGTTGTTGTCCGATGGCACATCTTCGTGCCACAAGAACGTCAACAATTCATTTCCGTACTTCGACAGACGCTTTGCCAGCCTCGCCGCATCAGCATGCTGCCAAGATTCAGTCCCCAGTTTTGCCAAGCGATCTTCCAAGCAAGCAACCGACATGTCGTAATCGTTCTCGGCAAACTCCGTTCGCTCGGACTGCAACTTCTTCGCATCGCGATACACACCGATCAAGCGACGTGCAAACGATTTCCACTCCGGATCACCCGAATGTTTTTCACTGACCGCCGCAGCACCCGCGCAGCAGATGAGGCCAGCATTTTTGCTTGTCGGCGCAGACGACCGCGTCGTACAGCGACCAGAAATCGGTGATCAACGCGTCCTCGCCAAAGACTTGGTTCAGCACTTCGAGACGCGTTGGGAGGCGATGGACGGCAAAGGCATGATTGTCTGCATGAGTCGCCGAATCTGTGTCGATCTGTACAACGAGATCATCAAGCTACGTCCTCACTGGCATGATGGCGAAGACCTATCGGCTCCCGACGTTTCGCTATCGAGCCCGACCGACGCTGATCCATCGGAGGCACTGGCGACCGTTGCCGAATCGACGGCCCAGTACGACACGGATACACCTGCCGACGACAGGCGAGGAGTCGTGAAGATCATCATGACGGGCTCCGCAGCCGATGGAGCTGCGTGGCAACGACACATCCGCACGAAAGAACGCCGCAAGAAACTGGCGTCATCGTTCAAAGACTCGAAGAGTTCGTTCAAGTTGGTGATCGTCCGCGACATGTGGCTGACGGGCTTCGACGCGCCCAGCCTGCACACGATGTACGTCGACAAGCCGATGCAGGGGCATGGTTTGATGCAAGCGATTGCCCGCGTGAACCGAGTCTTCAAGGAAAAGCCAGGCGAACTGGTGGTGGACTACCTTGGCATCGGCGATTCGCTCAAGGAAGCCCTCAAGACTTACACCGAGAGCGGCGTTAGCGGAATGACGACGATCGACACCGCTGAGGCGGTCGCGGCGTTGCAGAGGCAGTACGAGATTTGCTGTGACATGCTCCACGGCGTTGATTGGTCGAAGTGGATTACAGGATCAGCGGCTGACCGCATGACGATACCCGTCATCGCTCAAGAACAAATCCTTCGAGAAAAGACGGCAGGCAAACATGGGTCGCCCATGTCGGTGCCTTGTCCCAGGCGTTCGCGTTGTGCCCGACAGAACGTTACGCGATGTCTATCCGCGATGACGTGGCATTCTTCCAAATCGTCTCAACGATGCTTCGAAAGTACACCGAATCAGGGAAGAGCAAGTCA
>JBBSJZ010000802.1:0-1995 GCA_038256795.1 Pirellulales bacterium
AAGCACGCTACGTCGACACCATTCGTGCTCACGATTTGACGTTCGCGATCGGTCCAGCCGGTTGCGGCAAAACCTACCTCGCCGTCGCGATGGCCGTCGAAGCACTGCGAGCCGGAACGATCCGAAAAATCGTACTCGTCCGACCGGCCGTGGAAGCGGGCGAGAGTTTGGGGTTCCTGCCGGGCGACTTAAGGGCCAAACTGAACCCCTACCTCCGGCCGCTGATGGACGCGCTCGGTGAGATGGTGGATTATGACCAAGCTCGGGGCTTGATGGAAAAAGACGTGATCGAGGTCATTCCGCTCGCGTACATGCGCGGCCGTACCCTCAACGACGCCTTCATCATTCTGGACGAAGCACAAAACACCACCGTGGCTCAAATGAAAATGTTTCTCACCCGCATGGGCGAGCAAAGCAAAATGGTCGTCAGCGGCGACACCACACAACTCGACCTGCCGCGCGGCGTCACCAGCGGGCTGCGCGATGCCATTGCCCGCTTGTCCGACATCGACGCCATCGGAATGGTCGAGCTGCATGTTGCCGACATCGTTCGTCACAAGTTGGTCCAGTTGATCGTCCAGCGATACGATGACACGAATCGAAACGAAGAGGATTCCCATCACCGTTCGCGCTAACAATATTACGTTAGCGCGAATCGGGCGACTGCCATGAGCGGTGCAAGTAAAAATCGAACTCGCCAAGAACGCGTCGAATCACTGGGTATCCAAAAACCCCGTTTGATTCAGTGGTGGGAGCAAAGCGATAAAGCCGAGGTTCTCTCGCGAGTCGGCCTGGGTGTCGTCGCCGGCTTGGTGTTATTGATACTCTGCGAGACTTGGCGTCCGCCATTCGCTTACCGACTCAACGCCACGCCCGCGCGTGACTTGATCAGTCGCGTGACGTTCGAAGTGCCCAACGAGACCGAGACCAAAACGCTGCAGGATCGCAAACGTCGCGAGCAGTTGGCGTTCTATCGCAACCGACCACAGCCGCTCGATCAACTTCGTGCCGCGCTGAAGGACCAGTTGTTCTTGGTACTCAGCGCTCCGTCCTACGATCAACTGACCGAAGACGAGCGAAATGCGTTTGCGCAGTTTTACGAAGGCGATGAGACCGTGCCCGATGACACGCCGCCCAATCGTTTCTCGATGCTCAAGACCGTCTTGGTCGGCGACCCCGAATTGAAAAAACTCGACGATGCGATTTTGATCGCGATGAAAGACAACTATCGGTTCGGCTTGGCCCAGGCGTTGCAACACACGCCGGAACAAGGCAGCCAAGAACGCATCAAGGTTTACCCGGTTGGTCGGCCGGAAGAGGTCGAATTTGTTGAGATCGCCGACGCGCGGATCGCGCTGGCCGGCGTGGCTCTGGCGAAACGTCTGCGGGAACAGTTTCGGATAAAGTTCCCCGCCGATGATAGCCAAAAAGTCGCCGGCATGATCAGCGACTGGATCGTAACCCGATTGCCGAAATACGAAACGCTGCAATATGACGACTCGCTCAGCGAAGTCGCACGTCTAAAAGCGGCGGAGTCCGTCGAGCCCGTGATGACCACGTTCCGTCACGGCGAATCGAAGCTTGCCGAAGCCGGCAAGGCGCTCTCCGAAAAAGAAGTTCGCCTGCTCAATCGCGAGTGGAGCGAACTGGTCGCCAAAATGCGATGGACCGACATGTTCGCGCGCATGGTCGCCTACGCTGGCATGATCGCGGCTCTGTACTTGCTCTGTTCGAGCTACATTTTCTTCGTCGATGATCGACGATTGATCTTGGACAAGTTCCGATTGGGGCGATTGCTGGTCGTGATGGTCGTCACGATCAGTTTGGGTTACTGGGTTTCGGGTGATCGCTGGCGAGGCGAGTTGGTGCCATTGGTGATGGCGTCCATTTTGACGGCCGTCGTTTACGGTCGCGAGCTGGCATTGTTATTGATGGCCGCTGCTTGCGTCAGCACCGCGTTGTTCTTGGGCTCCGACTTAGCCGAACTCGTTACCA
>JBBSJZ010000803.1:0-1978 GCA_038256795.1 Pirellulales bacterium
CGACTCCATCGCGAGTTGATTAAGTTCGACTCGATCGACCACGCTGTAACACATCACGTCGCCCAAAAGTGCCCTTGCAGTCTCTGGGCTCACGCGGTCCGCCATGATCCAAATCTGGCCGCCCGACTGAAGCCAGCTTTGCAGACGTGAAAGTGAAAGGGTATCGTTCAATACCCGGTCACTGGCGATGACGAGTTGGTCAAGAGAATCGAGCCCTACCGGTGATGAGGGGAGGAAGTGATCGTTGATGTAGATCGGGCCCAAGTCGCGAGCCGATTCGATTGCTGAGTCACGTCCGACGTTCACCGTGGTGGCGATATCAACGATCCGCTCATTGGCGACCTCATCGGTGGTATCAGGATGGTCGAATAACATCGCTGCGCGAGATTCTTCTTCGGAAAGCAACAGTGAACGACTCGTGCTAGGCATGCCGATAAAGTCCGTTTGAAACTGCTCCGCTTCACCTAAGTTGTTTCGTATGCGGATCGACGTGAGGTCGATTTGGTGTTGGTCGTAACCGATATCCGCAGGAATTCGAATCGGCATCGCGGCCTGGCGCAGCGAGCCAGCTGGCAACCAGAGCCGACGCGCATACTGCAGATTCGTTTCGCCGCCGACAATTACTGCCATCGTTTCTTCGACGTCTTGGTCCGTCGGGTTGATGCCGCGGAGACCCAGCATTGCCCATCGCCCCGGTACGTGTCGCTGCATCCCGCCAGGCCCAACTCCCAGGCTGACATCTCGCTCGGGTTTCTCCGGTGCCGCGTTTTCCGTTGTGCCAGTTTCGGGAGCATTCCCTTCTTGGCCCACAGCCGCCGCGACGCATACCAGCACCATCAAGCTGGACGCGAATAGTCTCTTCAAGACTTGAAGCATGAGTCGTTGGATAAGCATCAAAGTAGAGGTTACAAGCATTTCAAACCGACAACCTATCCGACTGGGCAGCGCGAAAAAAGCAGGGAGAACACTTCAAACCCCACCATCGTCAATATTTGTCATCGCTCGCTGCTCAACTTGGCGGCTAGCCCGGTGGAATCGGTTTCAGCCGTGGCGTTACCGGAATGCCGGCCGCATGAAGTTGTAACTTGTCGACGCCTGTCGAAGAAGCGATGCCGCTTCCGGGAACGTGTGGATCGTAGCTCCGATTGCCGCCGTTAACGCCAAACTGATAATCGAAGGATTCGCCTGAAACTCCGATGTAGAAGTCGCCGGAACTGGATGCCTAAAACGACCGATAACGGTCACGCTCATCGCGGCAGCCAAATAACCGCTCCCTTGCCCTCGACACAGCGTTTCATCCCGAATCGAAGACGCATGAGCGATTCGCAAGTGGTGTATCAATTTGGAATTGAAATTGCCCACATCGGTTCACATTGAACGGCTGTGTTTGGCTGTTGAAAATCAATTCCATCGAAGGGTTGTCGAAACAGTTCCCTCGTCGACTCATGCTTTGAGCCAGTTCGCGATTATCTAACCGCTAAGGACGAGCGTCACGGCATTCGGCGGCGCCGCGAAGTTCACTTGAACGAGCAGATCCGTTTACAGCTTCATGTCGTACCCCTTGCGTGTTGCGACCAATGACGCTGATGTCGGACGCTTCGATACGCTGGATTTTTCCTTTGCCCGTCATCATGAAAATTTCGTCGTCGTCGTTGACTCGGGCGATGCCAATGACTTTCCCGTTGCGAGCGCTGGTGCGAATGTCTCGCAGTCCCTTGCCGCCGCGTTTTTGGGTTCGATAGCGTGCGCCCGACGATGTGGATTCTTCTTCGCTCGCTTCCTCGCCGTCCCCCAATGCGTTGGGACCGAACGGGGTTCGTTTACCGTGCCCGTTTTCGCAAACGGTCAGGAGCGTGAGGAAGCTGCCGGCGTAGGACTCTGTTACTTCATGAAAGTTCTCGCGATCCAAGCGTTCGAATCCCTGCCGCAACTGCGACACGTCTCGAAAACCAAAATCGCGGTCGTGATACGACAGACA
>JBBSJZ010000804.1:0-1941 GCA_038256795.1 Pirellulales bacterium
AGCACGCTGCTGCCGCCGGTGAAGTGGCGATGCAGTCCGTAATGTTTGGTCTCGGTGACTTTGTCGACCTTGAACGTCGCTTGGTCGTTAGCCAGCGAACCGGGTTTTCCCTCGACGATCGCATCCCGACTGAACTCGGAAGCGATCACGATCAGTGTGCGATCGAGTAGCCCTCGCGATTCTAAGTCCAGCACCAGTTGAGCAATGGGGCGGTCGATTTCGGAATGCATTCGCAGGGCAGTCGCGTGACCATCGGCGTGCGTGTCCCAATTCAAGAACGGCACGTACTCCGTCGTCACCTCGACAAACCTTGACCCAGCTTCGACGAGTCGCCGAGCGAGTAAACAACCGCGACCGAAGCGGCTCGTGTCGTACTTCGCGTAACTCTCTTTCGGCTCCAACGTGATGTCGAATGCAGCTCGCTCCTTACTGCTGAGCAAGCGATAGGCGTTGTCCATTGATCGCAATATCGACTCTTGGTGATAGTCACTGGCGAGTTCCCGATGAGGACTTGCGTCCACCAGCTTTCGCATCAAGCGATCGCGATTCGCGAACCGCTGGCTCGTCATTCCTGCAGGCGGCATGACCGATTTCGCCGCATCTTCGGGGAACGGCAAATTCATTGGCCCAAATTCACTGCCGAAGAATCCGGCCGTTGTGAACGCCTTGAGCTCTTCCTTCTCACCGACACCCTCCAGTCGTTGTCCGATGTTGACGAACGCGGGCATTACCGGATTGCGAGCACCGAGTATCTTTGCCATCCAAGCACCCAAGTGCGGACAGGCGACCGTTTGCGGTGGCACGTAACCGGTGTGCCAATGGTATTGATGCCGCGAGTGCAGGATGCTCCCCAAGTCGGGTTGCACGGCCGAGCGAATCAACGTTGCCCGGTCCATCACGCCGGCGATGTTTTCGAGACCTTCACAGATCTTGATGTGGTCGACGGAGGTATTGATTGCTGGGAACGTGCTCAACATCTTATCGACAGGCAGCCCGACCTCGAATGGCGTGTAGAGCTTGGGATCGAACGTGTCGGGCGAGGCCATCCCGCCACCGAACCAAATCAGGATACAGGCGTCGGCACGAGCCTCGGGATGCACGATCGGTTCGGTGTTTGCCCAAGTCCGCGGAACGCCCATCGCAATCGTCGTCGTCGCGGCCGCGGCTAGATGTTTCAGGAACGTTCGCCTGACGGATGCTTCACCGAGAATTTTTTCGCGATCGTTCATTATCTCACCATCATGAATTCGGGAGTCATGCACACGGCCCATAGCAAGTCTTGGATCGAGTCGACGGTTGGGCTTGGACCAAGGATTTCGAGGACCAATTGCACTTCCGCTTCCGTTGGCTCGCGAGAAAGTGCTCGTCGATAGAGGGTCGACGCGAGCATCTCCGGGTCCAGCGATTGTTGGCTCAGTTGTTCAGCACCGACCTTTAACGCATCGCTCAGAGTGTTGCCGTTCGCCAAGTCGATCGCTTCGAGCGTTGTGACTTCACTGGGTCGCGACGTCACGATTTGGTCACGATTGGGACGTCCGAGTGAGCGCATCAGAAAGTCGCTTTCCAGTAGTGATGCACGCACCATTGCCGGTTCAGTCATCGCGGCCATCGCCAGCCCGCGTCGCAAGGCCTCATGGATTGGTTGGTAGGCAGTCGCATCAGCCACGTTGATGGCGGTATTCCACGGCCCCGCCAGCGCACCCAAACGTCCCTCGCGCCCCTTGGGGACTTGCTCACTGTATTGCCATGACTCGTCGGAAAGGATTGCGAATTGCGAGCCGCTGGCCAATTCGATTTGAGCTTGGAAATAGACGCCCGCCGCGTTCGGCTTGTCGCCGGCATTGCGGCCTACAATGACAATCGTGTTGTCACCCTTGACCAGCTTTCCCACCAACGAAACGATCTGTGGTTTCTTCCAATCGTCGCTCGAAGTGATTCGGC
>JBBSJZ010000805.1:0-1935 GCA_038256795.1 Pirellulales bacterium
CCAATCGAATGGTGACCGTTCGCAATTCGCAAGGATTGCATTTGCGGCCAGCTGATATGCTGGTTCGCTTGGCGGTCCGATTTGAGTCGACGCTGAAGATCTGCAAGGACGGCCAATGGGTGGATTGCAATAGCATCCTGTCGCTGTTGACGCTCGGAGCCACCCAAGGCTCGGAGCTGGAGGTCTCGGCCGCCGGCAATGACGCTGAACAAGCGTTAGCCGCAGTTGTCGAACTATTCGAGGCGGGCTTTCATGAGATGAACGAGATCGAGGACGTCGCTAATCCGGCGATTGATCGATAACCAGCCCCCCAACACACAACGAACACTACCGATGGATCCCTTTACGTCGATCCCGGCGTAAGGTCAGGTGCGTCGGCCGCCGATGCTCGAACTGCAAGGTATTCCTGTCTCCCCGGGAGTCGCGATCGGCCCAGCCCTCGTGCTGGACGCTGACGGCTACCGTATTCCCCGCTGCCAAGTCCCCGCCACCGAATCCGCCGGCGAGTTCGTTCGGTTGCGCGATGCCGTGGACGCGGTGTCCCAGTGCCTCGAGACGAGCCGGCTGGAAACGTCCGCCGTCGCCGGTGAACAAACGGGGGATATTTTTGCGGCGCAGTTGCAAATGCTGCACGACCCGCGACTGCACTCGGAGCTAGGCAAGCGAATTCGCCACCAGCACCAGTCAGCGGCCTATGCGGTGAGCCAAGTGCTGCACCAGTACGCTGCGGCCTTGCGAAAGCTCGACAATCCGTTACTGGCGGATCGTGCCGAAGATGTCATCGATATCGAGCGACAATTATTACTCCAGCTCGGTGCGGTCACCCGTCAACCGCTGTCGGATTTGTCGGAACCGGTGATCATCGTTTCGCACATGCTGACGCCGAGTGAGACCGCGAACCTGGATCGTCGTTACGTCCGCGGTTTTTGCACCGAAACTGGCGGCGCGGGCGGGCACACCGCGATCGTCGCTAAGGGACTCGAGTTGCCCGCCGTGGTCGGAATTGGTCCGTTCATGGACAGCATCACTAGTGCTGCTCGCGTCATCGTCGATGGCGATCGTGGCCGGGTGATTATCGATCCCGATGAAGAGACGATTCGCAGCTACGAACAACGGCTTCTACAGCGAAATTCGCTTGCTGCACGACTCGCTGAACTTCGGGATCTGCCCGCCGAGACGGCGGATGGCGTGCGCATTCGGCTCAGCGCCAACATCGAATTCCCGCACGAAACGGTCGCCTGTTTGCAGCGTGGTGCCGACGGTATTGGCTTGTACCGAACCGAATTCCTGTACCTGTCCAGCGAGACCGAGCCGACCGAAGAAGATCACTACGAGGCGTATAGTGAAGTCGTCCGTGCGATGGGCGGTCGTCCGGTGGTGATTCGCACGCTCGACCTGGGTGCGGACAAAATGGGGCATCGACCGTTGGCCGAGAACGAGCATAATCCGTTCCTCGGACTGCGCAGCATCCGTTTGTCACTCCGCAATCTGGATTTGTTTCGACCTCAATTGCGGGCGATTTTGCGAGCTGCTGTTCACGGTGACGTCCGCGTCATGTTTCCGCTGATCACAACGATCGCAGAACTTCGCCAAGCGAGAATGTTGCTCAACGTCGTCGCCGAGGACCTGGAAGAGGCCGGAATACCTTTTCGCGGTGATATCCCCGTCGGCATGATGGTCGAAGTGCCCGCCGCCGTCGTGATGCTCGACCACTTTGTCCGCGAGGTCGACTTTTTGAGCATCGGCACCAACGATCTCGCCCAATACACGCTCGCGGTCGATCGTAGCAATGAGTATGTGGCCGACTTGTACCAGTCGAGCGATCCGGCGGTGCTCAGGTTGATTCGCCAGAGCGTCCATGTCGCCGATGCCAACGACACGCCGATTGCGGTGTGTGGTGAAATGAGCAGCAACCCGGGTCGCGCGCTGTTGCTA
>JBBSJZ010000806.1:0-1933 GCA_038256795.1 Pirellulales bacterium
ATTCGATGATTCAACTTCGCTAACTCACGCGGATCGAATCCGATCAAATGCGGTGCGAGTTCACGCAATCCCGCACGCACCCCCTCGGCATAGGCGGGCAAATAAAATGGACCGAGCGGACAAACTTCCCCAAAGCCCATCATCCCCGAATCCGTCTCGACGCCCACAATTGTGCTGTCGAATACCGATACCGACTTGCCGCCTGACCATTTGTAGGTCCCCTCGTGTAGGGGCAATTCGACACGGTGGGCAAAGATGCGAGTGATTTTCATGCGTCAGTATCAGCAATCGTTGAGTGAGTGGATCGGATATCAATCAGCGTTCATCGATCAAGCTCGATGTCGCGACGCAGTTTAATCGATCGCGAGGCCCAGCGATGGAGCGTGAACTCGCGAGGCCACCGAGATGTTCACCTTGCACCTCGAAGCCGCATGAGTCCAATCATTGCCTGGCTGACGTGATCGTTAATTGGCTTTCGATGGTGTCGATGTGCGGCTCGAAGGACGCGAGGATGCGTAGCTTCTCAACCATCGATTCGGATCCCACGAGTCCACTCAGTACTGTTCGGTCTCCTTGGTGAAGTATCTGGATGCTCGAACCTGCCAACGTACTCAAGCGTGACTCGAGCTTTGCATCACGTTTACCGGCAACCGCTGAGACGAAGGACGCCGTTGCCATCTCAGAGGTGGAAATCGACAGTCGAGGGTAGTACATCGCACCGGCAGCAAGCGGTGGGACGGAGCGATTGATCTGGGTCGAGCGATCCGGTGGCTCTTGGAGCGATTCGACCGAGGTGCGTACTCGCCCCACTCCGATGGCCTGGCCGCTGCCGACAAAACCCTGCTGTGAATCGCGGTTGGATCCGACGAATTCATTCCGCGAGCGATTGCCTCGCAGGAACCGCTCGTTTCCTTGCACGGCGCCCGCGGCATCCAACCCTGCTGGAGCTGCTGCGGCTGACGGGGTGCGGCGAGTCAATGGCTGGCCTAACGATCGGGCCCCAAACAATTGTGCTTGAGCTGTTTCCATCGCCAAAATACTTGCGAGAAACAACATCATCCCGACTGAAATGGAACGCGTGATCGATCGTTTCGTGGGCATCATCGTTCTTGACCTTCATCTTCGTGGTTCATGGCGGCGTCACTCTCGATCGCAACGTCCGTGGTGGTCGTCGTTCCCAGCACTTGACCGAGCGTTTGCCCGAGCGAAAGCGAACATTTAAATTCGTTGACCGTGAGATTGACTCGACTGTCTTCAAACGAGTCGACCGTCACCGTGTGCAGCGGTAGATCCAACACGTTTCCTTGACGGACAATTTGCGTTTTTGCTGGCGAACCGACTGCAAACCAACCTTCCAGTTCACCCGAGCGACTTTGTGTGATGGCATTCAATCGGACTTGCCCAAGTGATTTGGAAAAACCTTTGGCGAACAGATTGCGACTGACAAATTCCTTGTAATGATCACGAGCCGGAAAGCTTTGCTCGTCGCGAACCAGCGTCGATAACTCACCTTCGCGCTCCGTCGATTCGAGTGACAGTGTCTCAATCGATAGATTCAAATCGAGTTGGTTGCCGTTGACGAGCGGCGACAGTGAAATGCTGCGGACTTTGTGAAGTTGCGCGGAGCGATGAAAGTCGTGCAGAAAATCGGTCAAGTGATCGAGTGTGGTTCGGGCGCGAAGAGCAAAGCCAATGCGATGGCCAATCAAGTTTGATTTTCGTTTCGTAGTGCGTGAACGAACCTCGATCGGTCGCGGTGTTTCGGCGTCGACCGAGGCGGATTCCATCTTGTGTTGTTCGACGAGTTTCAACAGCCAGTCTTGATAGCTCGATCTCGCCAAGGCCGGATCGAACGGCAATGCCCGCGCCGCGCACTGCTCCAATTGGTTCGCCAATCGTCGACCGGTAATTTGCGATGTATTCGCATCTTGCA
>JBBSJZ010000807.1:0-1922 GCA_038256795.1 Pirellulales bacterium
GCTCATCAGGTTGATGACCTGGGAAAGACTCCGCGAAAACTCTTGCAGTTCATCGCTGCGAACCCAGATGTGTGTCGGGCCCATCAAGATCTTGTCGTCGACTTTGCGTGAAAGAACATTCTCGACAATTCGATGGACCAGCGGGCGACTTCGCGCGTCATCGGCAAAGTATGCAGCCGCGTAACGAACGTTGCGTGTCTTATCAAAATAATCTTGCATGAACTGCTCGACCGGCAGCACACCTTCGGTCCCCGCGTATCCCCATCGCTCGGCGATTTCCAACTGCGTCGGCCGATCCAAAACGTCTTGACTTTTACGCTCGCGAAAATGGAGTTCGTTGCGAAGTCGCAGCATGAACGCATAGGCTTGTCGGATATATCGAAAATCGTCCTCCGGCAATGCGCCGAGTTTCAATAAACGATCGATGTCCGTTTCGCCGTAGCGGGCGAAACCGATCCAGCGAATGAGTTGGATGTCGCGGAGCGCGCCGGGCGATCGCTTCACGTTGGGGCGCAGCAAGAAACTGGTTTCACCCCACTTCGATCGTTCGTCTCGGCGCGCGTCGACGATATCGCGGATGATTCGTTTGCTGCGACGCATCGCGCCATGCCGAAACGCATCAAAATATCTCTTGTAGAGCTGAAGACTTCCGGCCAACAAACGCGACTCGGCGAGCGACGAATAGATGATCGGATCGGACCACGACATCTTGCAGGCCTCCGCGGCTGATCGTATCGACAGCCCCGGCTGGATTCCGATGTCGGTCAGATCACGCGTCAGAACACCCGCAACTTTCGTCGCCAAACTTTCGGACGAGCGCGTCGTTAGCAGCATCAAATCGGCATCGGAATACGGCGCCAAATCGCGACGACCGAATCCGCCGTGCGCAATCAAACTTAATCCGCCAAGACGTTTGTCCGATGTGTGGAGGGAGACTGCATCGTTGAAGATCTCCAACACGACATCGTCATAGACGTCCGCGAGCAGGGTGGAAATCTGAGTTCCGGGCGAACCGGAGAGATGCTGTTGGCGAGCCTTTTCGCGCCCCTCTCGAAGCATTTCGCGACAACGCAGAACGATCGGTCGCAGTGACATGAACTAGAGCGCGTCTTCGCCCCGTTCACCGGTACGAATTCGGATCGAGTCTTCGAGATTGGTCACGAAGATCTTGCCGTCACCGATCTGGCCGGTTTGGGCCGTTTGCAAGATCGTGTCGATGACCGTTTGCAAATTTTCATCCGTGCAAACGACTTCAATTTTGACCTTGGGGACAAAATCGATGGCGTACTCGGTTCCACGATAGATTTCGGTGTGACCTTTTTGACGGCCGAAACCTCGCACTTCGCTGACCGTCATTCCGTGAATCCCTTGGTCGGTCAAGGCGTTTTTGACGTCCTCAAGCTTAAAGTGACGGACGATGGCTTCGACTTTTTTCACGATCATACCTCGGTCGGTGGCTTCAGATCTCACGGCCCGACAAACGGTGGCCCGAACGGCATTGTACACCCCAATCGACGTTCATCCAGCGGTCTGACAGGATCCAGGACTTTGGAAAAACGCGTTTTAAGTCGGACGAATCCACTGGACTTCTTCGATCCCCATGTCGTGATTGACCGCGCGAGTGAGGACGAACAGCAGGTCGCTGAGCCGGTTCAGATAAACCACCAGTTCTTCGGAGATATTCGTCTCGTGACGTCGCACGAGAGTCACGACCCGCCGTTCGGCACGGCGGCAGACGGACCGAGAAAGGTGCAACGCAGCCGCTCCGGGATGGCCTGATGGCAAAATGAAGTGCTTTAACTCGGGCAATTTCTGCTCGTGCCCATCGATCCATCCCTCCAACCTTTCGATATGGGCTCCCGAAATGATCCGCATTTGATGAGCGTCGGGATCAGGCGTCGCCAGCTCGGCGCCGATCGAAA
>JBBSJZ010000808.1:0-1917 GCA_038256795.1 Pirellulales bacterium
CAGCGAAGCGATCGACTTTTGCGAATTCTATCCGCTCTCGATGCGCACTTGGAACGAACGCCCCTCAATCCGCTGCGAACCGCGCGGCGTCGTGGCCGTTGTCACTCCCTGGAACTTTCCGCTCGCGATCGCCTGTGGCGGTGTCGCGGCAGCTCTCGCGGCGGGCAACACTGTGATTTTGAAACCGGCGAGCGAAACGGTGCTGCCCGCTTGGCTACTCTGCCAAGCATTCTGGGACGCCGGCGTGCCGCGGGATGCGTTACACCTCGTCACCTGCGATGACGAGGTGGCGGAGGCCGGTTTGATTCGCAACCCGTCCGTCGACGTCGTGATTCTCACCGGAGCCACGTCGACTGCGAAAAAAATGCTCGCCGCGCGTCCGGGTTTGCACCTGTTAGCGGAAACCGGTGGCAAGAACGCGACCATCGTCACCGCGATGGCGGATCGCGACCAAGCGATCAAGCACGTCGTCCAATCCGCATTCGGACACAGCGGCCAAAAATGCAGTGCTACCTCACTACTACTGCTCGAGGATGAAGTGTTTCGGGACGAGAAATTCCGCCGCGCGCTTGCCGATGCCGTTCGTAGCTTGCGAGTCGGTTCCGCCTGGGATCTCGCCACCCGCATCGGACCGCTCATCAGTGAACCGAGCGATACACTCACGCAAGGAATGCAGATTCTTGAGGACGACGAGTCATGGTTGGTGGTGCCCGAGCACGTCGTCGGGAACCCCAACTTGTATTTCCCCGGCGTCAAGTGGAACGTCCGCCCGGGTAGCTTCAGTCATACCACCGAGCTGTTCGGCCCCGTGCTCAGCGTGATGCGATTCTCAAGACTCGAAGCAGCGATCGAGATCGTACGCTCGACGGGATACGGACTGACGAGCGGCATCGAAAGTCTCGATGATCGCGAGATCGATCTTTGGCAGCGCACGATTCACGCCGGCAACTTGTACGTCAATCGTTCGACGACGGGAGCGATTGTGCTGCGGCAACCCTTCGGCGGCGTCGGTTTGAGCGCCTATGGCCCAGGCGTGAAAGCGGGTGGCCCGCATTACGTGACCGCGCTCTCGCACTTATCCGACGCCGGCACCGAGACTGCTCCCGCTGCTCTCGCGACGGCGGCGCTGGAAGTTTCGGGCATGCAACACGAAGACATCGCGAGCCGGTTATCGCAGTGGCTACTCGAGCAATTCAATGCCTCGAAACTCAGCGAATCGGCCTACCAAGACATCGTGTCCGCGATCTCGACCCAGTTCGATGCGTGTCGCGAGGTCTTCGACACCCAGCACGACACCGTGAAGCTGCTCGGACAAGATAACTTTCGCCGCTACCGCCCCGTTCGAGCCATCACGATCCGCGTCACGGACACGGACACGGACTCGCCATGCGATCTGCTCATCGCGATCTCCGCGGCAATCGTGGTGGGCAATCAAATCACCGTCTCAGTCGACCGAGCGGTTGGCGGCGACACACGCACGCTCATCGAATCGCTCGCCGATGAACTACCCGGCTGCGTCGATCCCGTCGACGAAACAATGTCAGAATTGATCCAACGAGTCCATGACGATCAAGTCAGTCGACTCCGGCTACTGAGCGATCACAGCCCGTCGGCTGAACTCTGGACTGCCTGCGGCGACGCCTTCGTGACCCTCGTCCGCGATCCCGTTCTGCGCGATGGTCGCATCGAGTGCCTCCGCTACATCGACGAACAATCACTCTCCCACGACTACCACCGCTACGGCAATCTCGGCCGCCGCGCCGGCGAACAGCGTCGCTAAGAAACGAAACAGCCCGCTGGGAGATGCTTCCCGAGCATCCGTTCACGAGCAATTCGAGATAACCCCACGTAGGCGAGTCTCTCCGAGACTCGCAAATCCCAGCGTCTCGGAGAGACGCTGCTACGTGGTCAAGCCAA
>JBBSJZ010000809.1:0-1916 GCA_038256795.1 Pirellulales bacterium
ATCGTCAATGTGGTGCGACCAGGACTCGCGGGCACTCAAGTCGCCGCGGCACCGGTCGCCGCCCAAGAGGCCGCGTCGCTTGGTGAGATCCTATTTCAACAACTCGAGGCGATGATCCCCAGCAATCCGCTGGCAGCACTGACCGAACCGAATTTCCTATCCATCATCGCATTCACGATCGCGTTCGGACTGTTCACTCTATCGGTCGGTGGCGAAACGAGTCGTCGCATCGGAGCGGTGGCCACCGCCGGTTTCGATGTGATGATGGCGATGACAACGGCGATCATCAAACTTGCGCCGATCGGCGTCTTTTTTCTGATCGCGTATGTCACTGCGACGCAAGGACCAGGCGTATTTAAATCGCTCGGTTGGTACGTCGTTGCCGTAACTCTTGCGCTCGGAATTCACGCTTGCATCACCCTGCCGCTGATCTTGAAGTTTGTTGCTCGGCGCAGCCCGATCGAGTTCGCCAAAGCCATGTCGCCGGCATTGCTGACCGCATTCAGCAGCGCTAGCAGCAACGGCACGCTCCCGCTGACCATGTCGAGCGTCGAAAAGCGAGCAGGGGTCAGTAACAAGACCGGTTCGTTTGTTCTGCCGCTCGGAGCGACGATTAACATGGACGGAACCGCGCTTTACGAAGCGGTCGCGGTGTTGTTCATTGCCCAACTTCACTTCGGCCAAAACCTACCGCTGACTCAGCAAATCATCGTCGCGATCACGGCACTGTTGGCCAGTGTGGGTGCGGCCGGGATCCCGCACGCGGGTTTGGTGATGATGGTCATCATCTTGCAGGCGGTTGGGCTACCCGTCGAAATGCAGGGAATCATTTTGGCGGTCGACCGCGTTCTCGACATGGCCCGAACCAGCGTCAACGTCTGGAGCGATTCGTGCGGATGCGCCGTTGTCGAACGGCTCGAGATGCAGTCGGTCTGAGTTCGGTTTAGACTGGTTCTTGCAGCTGGTTCCCGCCCCTGCTCAATTCACACTCACCCAAGCGTTTCAAGATGCGATTTTGCTTGAGCTTCATCTTGCTCGCCGTTTGCACTTTTAAGTGCCACGGCGACGAACATACCCACACCTTAGCTCCGACCGCGAAGGTCGAAGCACCGATCGTTTTTCTGGACAAGAGCCCTCGGATTGTCGCGTATCAATTGAAGAGGCTCGACAACGCGAGACTTTTGATGGTCGCGAGAGAAACGGATGATGCGAAATACGCGCCGGTGTACTCGGCTATCCTTGCGAGGCCGGGGATGTCGCCACAATTTCGTGAGGAAGCCGCCGAGGCGCTGAGCGAACTCGGCAATGCCAGTGTCACGTCCGTCTTGCTAGATACATTTTCGTCGGTTGAAGGTGACGATCGAGCGGTTCGGCGGACGCAGCGCGAACTCGCCACTCGGTTGCTCGGCCAAGCAGCGGGCAAGCTCGCCGAAAATACCGATGTGCTTTTGGAAGCAACGAAGTCGGACGACAGTTTTGTTCGTTCAGTCGGCTTTGCGGCGTTGCTTACGGCCGGGCAAGCATCGAAAGCGATGGAACGCGCCGCAGCAGACGACGAAGCGACTCTTTCGTGGCTCAAATCGATCGAGTTAATTCCGTCACAAGTGACGCGTTCCACGCTCCGCGATGCGGTCGTCCATACGCTTCGTGAGTCGGTTTCCGCAGAGCCAAAAAATGCGGCGATCGATGCACTCGGTTTTATTGACTCCGATTCGACCGACACCTATCAGTTGGTCGCTCCGCTCGTCGCCGATCCTTCGCTGCGACGATCCGCGGTAAAAACGCTTTTGAAGACCGATGACAAAAGTCTCGCAAGCGAAGTTAGCACATCGTTGCTCGGCGAGTTGGTTTCATACGCGGAGAAGACACCAGCGGCTGATCGGACGAGCGCCGATTTCACGGACGCCATGCAGTTG
>JBBSJZ010000810.1:0-1915 GCA_038256795.1 Pirellulales bacterium
GAACAGATGGTCGAGCCGTTCGCGATGGTTGGCACCTACCGGTCCGACTCCGTCAGTTCGATTCAACAGTTCCAAGCCTGGTGGGAAGGTGCGAAGGCATTCGTCGTCGTCAATCAAATGCGGCAACGGCTCGATCGCTTAGCCCGCAACGAACCCATCGATGCGAACGTTAACGATGAATGGAACCGGATTTTCGCCGCGCCCGCCCCGGTTTCGAATCGAGTCGCCGCCGCCCGCCCGCGCCGCATCGGCGCAGCGGCGACGATCATGACGCTCGAAGATTCGTATCCCTCCGCCGACTGCCTGCTCGGCGAGTGGATTTGGAAAGCCGAGCAGTCGTTGGCAGCCGACTCGGCGCTACGCCAAGCTATCGCACCATCATCCATCGGTCGATCGCTTGCTCGAGTTGTTGCCGGTCAGCAACGATTGCTGACTGAGACATCTCGGATGATCGCCCGCGTTTGGCCTGAGGTGCCTCAACAACCGGCTCCATCACGGCTATTGCTAGCTCGCGCCGAAGCGGTGGAGATCAGTGAAGCCGATGAAGCACTCGTAAGAAGTTCGTTGCGCGAAATCGCTACTAAGGTCGGAGGGTGGCTCGCAATAGCCGATTCGCTCAAGCAAGATTGGTTTCGTATCGCCGAGGCTGCGCCGAGCGAAATGTCGAGGTAGCGGGCCGATGATCGATGGCTTATCCGCGGAGCTTGAGATAGCCGCTCATGGACACGATCACGACCGCCAACACCACGATCACACCCATCCAAAATCCTCGGTGCAGACGCATCTTTTCCAACGCAGGGCTGCGACCCACCAGGGCCGACGCGATGAAGAAAATCACAAACGCCATGATGATCTTCGTGCCGACGAGTCCATGGTAGAGCCCGTCACCCTTGTGATTCGGTATCGCTTGAAAGTAGTTGTAAAAACCACTGACGAGAAACAGCAAGATGCCGCCGTGGACGAATCGCTTCCACCGCCCCGTGATCGCTCGCACGAACTCAGTCCGCGATTCTTCGCCCAGGACACTGACCGACGGCAACACCACGAATAGACTGAACACCGTCCCACCCACCAAAACGATCGCGGTGGAAATGTGGGTCACACGCGAGATCACATCCAAAAAATCCATGGGTCGCTTTCCAAGCAAGTTATCGAACAAGCACCGTTGATGTGAGTCTAGCGACTTCGCGGTAGGACGCTATCCTATCGCCATGGCTAATTGGTATGACCACCCCCAGTACTTCGACATGGTGTTCCGCGACGAGACGTCTGCGGAGGTCGCATTCTTCAAATTGGCATTCGCCAAGTTCGCTCACGGTCCGGTCACCAAGTTGCTCGAACCGGGCTGCGGAAGCGGCCGTTTGATCGCTGCGATGGTCAGGGATGGCTATGAGGTGACGGGTTTGGACTTGAGCGACGCGATGCTGCGGTACGTCCGCCAGCGGTTGAAGCGTCGCGGGCAATCCGCGCGGCTCGTCCAAGGCGACATGACGCGAATGGACTTGGCAGAAACCTACGACGCGGCGTTTTGCACCTTCAACACATTTCGGCACCTACTTGCCGAGTCCGACGCGCTAGTGCATTTGCGCAGCGTCGCTGACCATGTCCGCAGCGGCGGAATCTACATTCTCGGATTTCACATCATCCCCCTCGATGCCGACCCCGAGTCGACGGAACGGTGGACGGCGCGACATGGCGGAACCAAAGTTCATGTCACGCTGAAGGTGATTGGATTCGATCGGGCGAACCGCCAGGAGTCGCTGCGAGCGATCGTCACCGCCACCCTCGCGAGCGGGCGCAAGGAACAAATTCGCAGCGAGTTTCCCCTGCGGTTGTACACGGACCGCCAAGTCCGCTCGCTGCTCAAGAAAGTCGCCGACGTCTGGGAACTCGCGGCCGCTTTCGACTTCGATTA
>JBBSJZ010000811.1:0-1910 GCA_038256795.1 Pirellulales bacterium
CATCAACGGGTGCTCACAACGACTCTCGATCCCAGGGCAAGGGAGTTTCCGCGACATCACCCATGGGCGGTGCTTTCCCTGAGCTACATCTCGATCTCGTAGCCGGCTCGGTAGGGGCGGGCGAGGAATGCGTTGGCTTCGTCATCGCCCACGATTTGCTCGATCGAATCGTCCCACTTGAGTGACCGACCGAAGCGAGCCGAGATGCCGGCGAGGTGACACACGTTGAGCATCTGCATGTGCGTATGGACGTCGCTGATCGGTTCCTTACGCTCACGAACACAATGGATGAAGTTCGCCCAGTGCTGTTTGCGCTCGTTGAACTCCATCGGCAATCCCTTGTAGACCTTGGCGATCGCATCCTCCGGAAGCGGGTTGCTCTCGAGTTGCTCGACGGGAGCGCCAGCGAGCTTACCGCGGCTGACAAAGATTCGACCCTTGTCGCCCTCGATCAACACACCGTTGTCTTCATCGTCGCGGATGATCAATTCGGTGCCGCCAGGATACTTCACCGTGAAGTTGAACTTGGTCGCTGTATTGTACCGATCGTTCTGGACCGCGTAGCCATTTTTGTACTCCACCGGATGCTCGGCGTTACCACCGATCTCGATCGGACCGGCGGTTTGGCCATTGAGTTTCAGTGCCCAGTTGGCGATGTCGACGTGGTGAGCGCCCCAATCGGTGAGCTTGCCGCCAGAGTATTCGTACCACCAACGGAACTCGTAATGGCAATTCGTGAACGCATTCTTCTTCAGTTTTGACCAACGATAATCCACCTTGGGTGCGGGTCCGAGCCAACGCTCCCAATTGATTTCGCTGGGGACGTCCGCGACGGGAATCTCAGGGCTGCGCGGCGCGCCACCGATGCGAGCTTCGATCCGATTGATCTTGCCGACGCGACCGTCTGCGACCAACGCCATCGCTTTGACAAACAAATTGAACGTACTCCGCTGCTGCGTGCCGACTTGCACGATACGTCCGGTTTGCTTTTGAACTTCGCGAATCTTCTTGCCCTCATCGATGGTCAACGTGAGTGGTTTTTCGCAGTACACATCCTTACCCGCCAGCATCGCTTCGATCAGCGGTTTGGTGTGCCAGTGATCGGGTGTGGCGATGTGGATACCATCGAGATCCTTGCGCTCGATGACCCGGCGATAGTCTTCGTAGGTATCGGCCTTGCCACCGCTTAGACTCTCATTGGCTGCGGCGAGACGCCCCGAATCCACATCGGCGATGGCAACGACGTCGACGAAATCTTTCGCCGAGTTCATGTTGCCCATGCCCATGCCGCCGGCACCGATCAATCCGATGCGAAAGCGTTCTTTCTTGGACTCTTGGGCGAACGATCGTGGTTGGGAAAAGAAGTATGGAACCGAAACGGCGGCACTGGCGGCCGCGGTGGTCTTGAGAAAATTTCGGCGGCTGGAATTCGGTCGAATGGGCAGTTTCACAGTTTACCTCGCAATTTAAGGGTTAAATCGATGGGTGGGGACGCCAGCCCAGGGGGCCGACGGGTTTCGCATTGTACTCCACCCGGCCGGGCCGGGCTCACCGCTCGACTCACGTTGACGTTTGAGAACCGATTTCCCTACAAGTCACACGGCTCGTCCCGTTCCGCCGCCACGCCCTCCCAGTTCAGCAGCATGTCGCAACCCATCGTCGCAGCGAAACCGTGGCTGATTTCAGTGATGATGCCGTGCTTCAACAACGCGACGTATATCGAAGCGGCAATCGCATCCGTCCTCGAGCAATCGTGCTCGGACTTGGCAGCGTCCGTCGAATTGGAATTATTGATCGTCGATGATGCGTCCAGCGACGACAGCGTCCGTCGCATCGAAGCTCGGAGCGATGCGCGCATCCGCCTCGTCCGAAATCGATGCAATCGAGGCATCTCGGCGGTGCGCAATCAA
>JBBSJZ010000812.1:0-1908 GCA_038256795.1 Pirellulales bacterium
ATCGCTGTACTGGATCGCGTTGGACAGCAAGTTGAGCATCACTTGCCGCAGTCGCATCGCGTCACCCGCCACTGTGACCGATGGACGCGAGCCCGTGATCGCGATCCCTTTCTCGACGGCCAACACCGACACCATACCGATCGATTCGTCGGTCAAGCTGCCCAGATCGATCTCGACAATCGACAACGTCATTTGACCTGAGTCGATTCTTGAAAGCGTGAGCAAGTCATCAACCAGCCGCTTCATGTGCAGCGCGGTCGATCGAGTGGTTTGAAAACCTTGTTGATATTCGGTGACCGATCGCTCCCGCGTTAGGCTGTGTTCCGATTGCGCGAGCACGACGCTGACCGGTGTTCGCAACTCGTGAGCCACATCGGCAACGAATCGTTTTTGACGCTCAAATGCTTGTTGCAGATTTTCCAGCATCGCGTTGAACGCGACGGCGAGTTCATTCATCTCTTCGGTCGCTTGAGGTGTTCGCAAACGTTCGTCGAGGTGGTCGTGCGATAGTCGTCGCGCGGTTTCCGCCAGTTCGGTGATGGGGCCTGCGATGCGTTGCGAAATCCAAGCCGCCACCAGTCCCGCAATGACAATCGCTGCAACGCTCAAAGCCAACAAACGCAAACCGAGCGAAAGCAATCCATCAAACTCTTTTGCCAACGGGCGACGGATCACCAATCGTCGCTGTTGGTCCGCGTTCACGATCAGTTCCAATTCTCGTCCGTGCCGTTCGGCTTGAAATCGATGCCTGCCCTTCGGTTTGGGCGGTGCTTGGGGCGGACGAAGATCGGCGATCGTCATCGACTCAGGCAACCGCCCACCCGACGCGATGCGTTGACCATCGGCGGACCACAGCACCCAGTAGGCTTGGTCCCGCGGTGCTCTTCCGAATCGTTCGAGAAACGAATCGGGAATACTCAATCGCTCCGGCGGCACGTCGTTGCGAAGATCCTGCAACAGTGCCTCCGCCGCGCCCAACAATTCCCCTTCACTCTGGCGGATCATGCCGTGATACTGTGTCCACAAGAACACGATCGCAAATCCGACGACCGCGATCCCGGCAAGCAATCCGTGCGAGACGGCGAGCGTCCGAGCCAGACTCGTCGTTTTCGTGCTGGATGATTGCAGCTCACCGGGTAACTCACCGAGGGACGACATAACCGAACCCCCGCCGCGTTTCAATGATGTCTGCACCGAGCTTGCGACGCACGTTGGAGATAAACACTTCGAGGCTATTCGAGTTCGCTTCGTCGTGTTCATCGGAGAGATGATCGAGCAATTCCGATCTCGGGACGACGCGGCCGCGATGAGTCGCAAGATACTCCAGCAGCGAGAACTCACGCGACGTTAGCGACACGGATTGCTCATCACGCATCACCGTCTTGGATCGCAAATCGATGACAACATCACCAACTCTCACGATCGAGGTTGCCATCCCTGCCGAGCGACGAATGATCGCGCGAATGCGCGCCAGTAACTCGGACCTCTCAAACGGCTTTGTCGGATAATCGTCAGCACCACCGTCTAAACCGCCCACGCGATCCGGCAATGCATCCCGCGCCGAAAGGATCAACACGGGAGTCGACCGTGATTGGCGCAACCGCTCGAGCAGGCTCATTCCATCGAGTTTGGGAAGCATCAAATCCAATACGATCACGTCGTACGGCCAAACGAGCGCCTTAGCGAGTCCCTCGGCACCATCGCTGGCCGTATCGACTGCATAACCATCGTCCTCCAAGAACCCGCGCAACAGTCGCTGCAAATCCGCTTGGTCTTCGACAACGAGGATTCGCATTCAGCGGGTGCCTTTGGCTTCTAGAACTTTGAGAATCTTACGCAATTCGTCAACGATCTGCTCATGCGGTTTCTTTCCTTTGTCCTTACCTTCGTGAGGGCCGCCTTCGTGAG
>JBBSJZ010000813.1:0-1899 GCA_038256795.1 Pirellulales bacterium
ACCCGCTGGGCGGCACTCGCGTCGTCATGAACCATCAATCGTCGTGACGCTTCCAACTTCATGCTGATGATCCGCTTGGTCTCGACGATTTCTTCGTCACGGCTCTTGAGTCCCGACCGCCCGCTGTAGATCAATTCCATGTCTTGATCGCACGCGGAAAGAAAATCGACGAGCTGGTCGGGCTTGAGAGAACGACTCAATTCGAGCGTCGGCTTGACGAGCGTTTTGTCGGTCGCTTGCTCAACAATTTCAGGCACCGATGGCGGCTGGGGCGCAGGCCATCCCAAGGTCGTCGACGTGTCCGCATCCGGCTCAGCCCGGGAGGGCTGGGTGACAAAGTTGGCGCGATCTCGATCAGCCGAGGTATCCGTTTCGGCGGGCAGGGGTGGCAACGCTTCGTCACCGGATGATGTTTGCTGGGACGGCGTCGATCGTGTGCAACCGGAGACGCCCATCGTGAAAACGAGCACCACGAGCACCCAAGTCGCCGAGCCAACGGTCGCGAACGTTGCATTTAGCTTGCGATTCATGATTCATCCCTGCTCTTGGTTTCGGTTTCGGCGAGCCAATATTCAATGGCGAGGCGATTGCTCGGGAATGCCATCTGGCTCAATTGTTCATCGTTGGGCCGTGTCCACAGACTACTGGAGAGTTCATCATCGGCCAACTTCAACTGGCTCGGATCGACCACGCGACACTCAAAGAACAAGTCGAGCACGGGCACGGTGATGCCGCCGTATTGATATCCGTTCGGGTGCGTCATCAGCATCCGCAAATCGAAAATCGCGAGTCCCGTCTCTTCAAAGACTTCCCGTCGCAACGCTTGTTCCGCGGTCTCCTCACGATCAATAAATCCGCCCGGCAATCCGAACATGCCCAACCCAGGATTGCGAGCTCGTCGGACCAGCAGCATCTCATCGCGATCGTTGAGGATCAAACCACCGACGGCCGCGACGGGGCCAAAGTACAACGTGAATCGGCACGCTTGGCACTTCAGCGGTATAGCGCCGACGTCGGGGTTCGGTGCCGCACAACGGGGACAGAATTTGAAGGCAAACTCGATTGGCGGCGAAGTCATGCTATGGGGTTTCATGGTTTGTTTTCCGCCGTGGCCAAAATCAGTCAACGTCGTGAAGGTTTGCTGGAGACGGCTCTTCGATACTCGGTGGCGAGAACCAAACCTGGGAAGCCGCACGCAGTAGACCACAGCTCGCGAAGGATTGGGTGAGGCGGGTCAAGTCGTCAGGGGTGCCGACGACCCCAATGCCGATCGATTCGACCGCGTCCGCTGGCAAGCGGCTGTGCAGCAGTACGCGATACTCCGACGCGATCCGCGCGAGTTGGCGAGCCGCGAGTTCGCGATTGTCCCAAGCCGGGAAACCGTCCTGGCCAGGCTCAGATTCTGAATCGCTATCGTCCGATGACTCGGCGTCGCTGTCGTCCGGTTCTTCGTGTGCATCGGCCAGTTGTTTGAACCAACCATCCGGCGTTTGTCGGATCTCGGTCCACAGAATGATCGTGCCGCCGCCACCGAGCAACCGACTTGCCGTGGTCGCGGCGCGTGCCGCATTGTTCCATGATTGCTGTTGTTCGTCCCCATCGAGCACGGCGACGACGATCGATGCGTCGAGTGACTCGATCGAGATTGCCGGTTCTCGCTGGGATTTCTCATGAAGCGTTTGCGGAGTGCCGACGTTGACGGCGGCAACCTTGCCGTCTTGACCCGCAACGACGCTGAGCACGACTTGCACACCGAGGGTCATCGCGAAACTGTCTTGAGGCGCGATCGACTCCACCGCTTCGTTGATCGCGGAGTAACGACGTCGCGACAGCGAATCCGCGAAATCGGGGAACACGCCTGCGTGCTCGAACTCATCGGGTGACGAGCTGCTGCGGTCC
>JBBSJZ010000814.1:0-1873 GCA_038256795.1 Pirellulales bacterium
CTCGCTGATGCAGTGGTTGCAGAGTCATCGCGAGTCGCTGACGATGTCGTTTCAATTGCTGCTCAACGCCGCTGCGCTGATCGCGACATTTGGACTGGTGCCATTGGTCACTGCGTGGCTGGGCCGCAATGTCTATCGCACCACCTTTCGCTTGAAGTTCCCCACCGCGCTGACCCTCGTCGGTTGCTTTCTCATCGGCATCGGGGCCTGGGCGGTGGCGCACGAAGCGTTCGTGATTGCGGATTCACTCGGCATCGGCGGTCTCAGTGAAGAGCGGATCGAGCAAACGATGAAAGTGCTCGGCGATTGGAAATCGGTTCCACCGTGGTTACTCGTGGCGACTCTGGCACTCACCCCAGCGGTGATCGAGGAGCTGTGTTTTCGCGGGTTTCTCTTTTCAGCGCTGTCGAAAACGATGTCGCCGCTGCGCGTGATCATCATCACGTCCGTGATCTTCGGGCTCTTTCACGTGTTAACGGGCAACGCGCTGTTGATCGAGCGGTTTGTGCCATCGACATTACTGGGTTTGATCCTGGGCTGGATCGCATATCGCACGGGCAGCGTAATTCCTGGGATGCTGATGCACTTGACGCACAACGGGCTGCTCGAGCTCGTCGCTCGTTACCACGAGAAATTCACGTTTCTGGGACCGAGCCTCAGTGATCAAGCTCACTTGCCCTGGCCATGGATCGCCATCGCCACCACGATCGCAATCATCGGCGCGATCATCGTCGGGTGGTCGACCCGAGCATCAGCTTCGTGACGTCCGGTCGCGGCATGGCGAGATCAACTATGCGGCCACTTTGATGGCAGCAGGATGGCTCTCATCAACGCCGGGCACCGCAAGATAGGCATACATGTGCAGTCTCTCGTAGGACGGATCGTCGAGTTTGCGGACGAAGGACTCCGGCGCGAGATGCTCGTCGTAATACTGCATCGCGCCTTGGCGAAGTCGCTTGACTTCTGCTTTTGGCATTGCTTGGATCATTCGCATCAAGTCCTGGAACTCACGCTCACCGCGATACACCAAGCAATTCTTGTTGTGCTCCAGCGCTGGTTGAAACAATTCGGGATACTCCAAAATCGGAATCGTTCCCACCGCGAGTGCCTCGACACAATTGTGGCTAACCGGGTACGTGGTCCCGGGAGCGGCCAAAAAGAACTTGGAATGACTGACCACGTCGAGCCATCGCGAAGGTTCGACGCGGTGAACCATTGAATCGAGAATCACGAGTCCGGGAAAGTCATTTTCGAGTTGCGAGCCGAGCGCGATCGCACTGCCGGGAATCTGCGTCCGGCCGAGGAAACTTTGCTCCGCCAATTGGACCAATCGCGGGCGCGGCACCGTCTTGACGTGACCATACTCCTCGCTGCAGTGGTACTCTTTCGGATCTCGATTACCACCAAAGAAAACGAGCCAACGACGCTGCTGGGTGCGATACGTTGCGAGTCGGAGGTCCTCGCGGCTATCCAAGTGATCGGGATGCATCGTGTACGGAAGCGGTAATTCGTCGCTGCGAATTTGACGATTGGTATCGCCGACGAGCCGCACCGTTCGCGTCGCAACGGGACAATCAAAACGTCGGTCGGTGATGCACAAATCGAACTCGGCCGGTGTGCCCGAGTCGCCGCAGTGGTAAACGTTCTCGAGCGCCCGCCGCTTGTATTCTTTTCGAGCACTTTGGAAAAAGCACAATCGTGGCGTCAGCCAGACACGGTACCCGCCCCGCGTGAGCAGGTTGACCATCGCGTGCAGCCGCCGCCCCTGTTCACCATCGAAAGCGATTTTATTGATGTCCAGCAGCACCGTTTGCTCATAGGCTTCGTTGGGCCGATCCAACGCGATCCATTGCCGCTGGAGCTTCATCGATCC
>JBBSJZ010000815.1:0-1868 GCA_038256795.1 Pirellulales bacterium
GACCGTGCCGATGCGGTACGGCAAACCCGACTCATCGAGCGCCCGTGCGAGTGCCCGATTGAATAGGAAGCTCGGCGTGATCGGCACGGCCGGTGGTAGCGCCGCATCGAGAATGCGATCGGCTCGCATGTAGCCCGACGCGAGCACAAAGTCGCCGACCTCCTGGTGATTTCGAACACCCGCGCAATGCCCGACCATCAACATCGCATCGGGACGAAGGACCGCGAGATGATCGGTCAAGTTTTTCGCGTTGGATGGGCCGACACCGATGTTGACGATACTGATACCGCGATTGTCCGCTTCGATATGGTGCAGTGCTGGCATCTGCACTCCGATCCGCTGTGGCCGCACACAGTCGCTGAATCGGCTCGCAAACGCCTCCATGTGCATTTGATAGTTCGTGAGCAACACATAGCGCTGAAAATCTTCAACGCGAGTTCCCGTGTAGTGCTCCAGTCGCTGGATCGACAACTCCGATCTCTCAGGCCCGAATAGGAACACTTTCTTGCGCGACAAATCGAAGTCGGTTTCGTCGATCAATTCGAGCAGCCGCGGCGACGCCAGATCGACCCTTTTGCGAGAACACGTCACGGTGATCTCGGCGCCACGACGTGCGAGCTTGAATAGCTCGCGACGGAGATACCATCGATAAGCGCTCGGACGGGCGATCTTGCCCGAAATCTCTGGATTGTGTTTGGACCAATGACGGTGCACCGTCAGCTTGGAATAGAACCCGTCGGCAAAGGTTTGCTCGAGTCGATCACACATCAACTCAATTTGCTCGCGCAGCGAATCGTCATCCGAAGCGGGGTCAATGCGAAGCGGATCTGGCATGGCAAGATTGTTGAAGGTGTGGATGTAACGTAAGCTTCCGGCCGTGCCCCGAGCTTCTCGCCCATCGATCGCCGAAGTCTAACATGAAACTGGTCTCCTGGAACGTCAACGGGATTCGCGCCGCGATGAACAAGGGCCTGCGCGCGTACGTCGAGTCGGACCCGCCGGATATGCTCTGTTTGCAAGAAGTAAAAGCGGAACGGCAACAAGTCGATTTCGAATGGGCGGATGCGCTGGGCTATCACCAGGTTTGGAACTCCGCGACTAAGAGGGGCTACAGCGGCACTTCCATCTGGAGCAAAATCGTTCCGACTCAAACCTTCCTCGGGATCGGTGCGGTCGAGCATGATCATGAAGGCCGCGTGATCACGGCGACGTTCGAGGATTTCCATCTCGTGACCGTGTACACACCGAACTCTCAGCGAGGCTTGCTTCGACTTGACTATCGCCAGCAATGGGATGTCGCATTCCTCGAATATGTCAAGAAGCTGGACCACCGCAAACCGGTGATCTTTTGCGGCGACGTCAATTGCGCTCACCAGGAAATCGACCTGGCTAACCCGAAAGCGAATCGACTCAATGCGGGATTCACGGACATCGAACGCGCGGGGTTGGACCGAATCGAGGCTGCTGGCTTCATCGACTCGTTTCGACACTTCGAACCGGGTCCGGGCCACTACAGTTGGTGGACATACCGCAGTGATGCAAGAGTGAAGAATATCGGCTGGCGATTGGACTATTTTTGGGTCGCCAAAAAGTTACTGCCGCGTCTACGAACCGCTCGCATCCGCCACGACATTCACGGCTCGGATCATTGCCCGATCGAATTGACCATCACGCCGCCAGTCGAAGCGGCGTAAGCTTGCCGCATGCAGCCTCGCTAGGCCCTCAGCACCGATATACCACCGTCGACACCGAGCACTTGGCCCGTGATCCACGCCGCTTGGTCGCTGAGCAAGAACTCGGCCATGGCGGCGATATCGTCAACGGTGCCGATGCGTCCGAGTGGGTGCCGAGCATCCATCGCGGATCGC
>JBBSJZ010000816.1:0-1863 GCA_038256795.1 Pirellulales bacterium
ATCAAGCAGGCGGATTCACTGTTCGAAAAATCTTCGATCGTCACCGTGGAGGAAACATCGGCGCCGACCACGGCGCTACAGCAGCGGTTGCTCGATCAATCACTCGTGAACATCGACCGACGACTGCTCGGTGTCACCGTCGAGTTGCCCGAACGGTTAGATCTCGCACGAGTCGGCAAGGCGGTTTCGTCGTTGGCTCTCCGCCATCCCGCGATGCGGATGAGGGTCAATTCGGATGGCGAGCAGTGTTTCGGACCGATGCCGGAATCGAGCGAACTGCTGCTGGAAAAAGATTTTTGCGAACTCGATCAAAGAGTCGCCGATGAGCAATACATCAAGCTGACGGAACAAGTCGCCGGATCGATTCGATTCGCGGATGCGAGGCCGATTCGATTCGCGGCTGCGATCATGCCGGGAGACCGCACGCGGATCACGTTGCTCGGGCACTTCTTGTTCATTGATCCAACGTCCATGCGACTGTTGATCGAAGAGCTATCGATGTTTTATGCGACGGAACCGGCGGAGATTCAAGCTGCAACGGGCCCCATCACCTACACGAATTATCTTTCGCAATTGACAAAACGGGGTGAATTCGATTCGCTTCTTGATGAGTGGATCGCGATTGCCAAACCGGTCCTGCCCACGACCGAGTGGCCGTTGTCAAGGTTCGGTGAATCAGCAAGACAAACAATTACGTTCGGCTACGACGTTTTCGAGAAAGCGGGTGACAACGGGCCATGGTCAGGCATCGCGGTGATCGCTCAACTGCTTTCCGATGGCTGGAAAGAAGTCAGCGGCGAAGCGGGGATCGGCATCGACATCGAGACGACGGGTCGACAATGGCCCCTCGAGTTTGACGCAACTCGAATCGTCGGACGACTCGTCAGCATTTTCCCGATCTACGTTGAGGCCGATCGACCCTTGAAAAGGCTTCGGGCGACGCTGCAAGAGATTCCCGATGACGGAGTCGGTTTCGGAGCACTCAGCCGATACGGTTCGCCGAGCGTGCGCGAGCTCCTCGGTTCCATTGCACCGTCGACGGTCCGGCTCAACTACTTGGGTCGGATGACGGATCAGTCGATCGAAATTCTCAATGAATCACGGTTGGATGACTTGCAAAATGATCCCGCGAATGAACGCATGCACGCGATCGAAATTGACGTATCGATTCGGGAAAACCAAGTGCAGATGACATGGACATTCGCGAGCGAAGGTGAGCAATCGCGAACGGCTCACCAATGGATCGACGCCGTTCGATCACGAATTGGCGAATCGATTCTGACTTAGCTCATCGAGGCCATCAAGAAACTTTCCGTCGCGTCCATACCGTTCCCTACAGCTTGCCGCCTTCGTGGGCGGTGAACTCGGCGAAGACTGGCAGGTGGCTGGTGACGGTTTCCGCTTCGATTGGGTTCAGATCGGCGGCGCGGGCGTAGTCGTAGACGCCAGCTCGACCGAGGAACTCGCTCGACGGTACCGTGTCGATCAGCAGATTGCTGGTGTGATATCGACCAAAGATGTCGGTTGCGCGACCCTGCACCGCCGCGCGCATCGCGCCGCCGCCCATCGTCGGAATCAAGTACGCGTCGTCGGCTTGAAACAGGCCCAACATCAACACGTCATCTTCGCCTCGCCCGTCACCGCGAACCGAACTCAAGATTCCGGGCAACAACGCAACTTCGGCTTGAGCGCGAGCCAGATCGACACGCACGTTGACCAGCGAAAACGTCCAAGCGATTTGCGAATCGGGTCGAGCGGCCCGAAACGATGCCACCAGCGGATCGTAGGTCATCTGCTGCGACGGATCTTCGACCGTGTAAGTTTGCCGCCGATCGACGAGTACGTTGGTGGTGTCAAAGATGA
>JBBSJZ010000817.1:0-1856 GCA_038256795.1 Pirellulales bacterium
AACGACCTCGTGATGATCGCCGGTCGTCCGTGGCCGGTGAAGGTCAACGAGCAGCGCAACAAGCTGATCGCACGAATGAAATTGCAGGGCGTCGGCCGCACTGTGGAGGCTGTGGCCTACGCGTGGTTCAACCGTCTGGCCGCGCTGCGCTTCATGGAACTTCACGACTATCTCGGTCATGGCCGGCGCGTCTTGTCGAACCCCGAGGGGGGATTGCCCGAAGTGCTAGGGCACGCCCTGGATCTCGCTGAGTCGAATGCTTTGCCAGGACTTTCGGCCGATACAGTGCGAGAGCTGAAGCTGGCGAACCGGGATCCCGAGCTATACCGCTTGATCCTGATCGCTCAGTGCAATGCGCTACACCAGGCCATGCCGTTTCTGTTTGAGCAGTTGGGCGACGAGACCGAGCTGTTGTTGCCGGAGAACCTGCTGCTCACCGATTCGGTGGTGGCGAAGCTGGTGCAGTCGATCCCCGAAGAGGACTGGCAGCAGATCGAGATCGTCGGCTGGCTTTACCAGTTCTACATATCGGATGAGAAGGCTCGCATTGATAAGAAACTCAAGGCTGGCGGGGTAGTTGATTCCGTAGAAATTTCTGCTAAGACCCAGTTGTTCACGCCCAACTGGATCGTGAAGTACATGGTCCAGAACTCGCTGGGCGCGCAATGGCTGGCGACCTATCCGGACTCATCTCTCAAGTCTCAGATGGCGTACTACATTGAGCCGGCCGAGCAGACCGATGGTGTCAACGCCCAGCTTGCTGCCATCACGCCAAGCTCGCTCAATCCAGAGGAACTGACTCTGATTGACCCCGCATGCGGATCGGGACACATCCTGGTCGAGGCCTACGACTTGTTCAATGCGATCTACTTGGAGCGCGGCTACCGTCAGCGCGATGTCGCCAGGCTGATCCTGGAGAAGAACCTTTTCGGCCTCGACATCGACGGGCGGGCGGCACAGTTGAGCGGCTTCGCGCTGATGATGAAGGGACGGGCGGATGACCGGCAGCTGTTCGAGCGCGGTGTGAAGCTCAATGTGATGGCGTTGGTGGATAGCACCGGCTTCAACGCAGAGAGCTTAGCGAAGGGGGTGGAGCTCGCGGGCTACGGAGTGAAGACGAGCGACCTCATAAAGTTGCACGAGCTGTTCAAGCAAGCGACCGTGTTTGGGTCACTGACACAGGTGCCGGACGGATTGTCGATAACGTTGTCGGCACTGAAGAAGTTAAGCACGGCGGTCAGCGAAGACCTCTTTGTATCGGAGGCACTCAGACGATTGGCACCCTTGGTACGACAGGCCGAGCTGCTGGCATCGAAGTACGACGTGGTCGTGGCGAATCCGCCCTATTTGGGAAGCAGGGGCATGAACCCGTTGATGAAGAATTTTGTTGGAGACTCCTTTGCGAAGGCCAAGAGCGACCTATTTGCTTGCTTTCTCGAGCGCGGGTTGACATTGGCAAAAGCAAACCGTCACAGCTCCATGGTCACTATGGAAAGCTGGATGTTTCTATCTCGGTACGAGGAATTTAGGTTTGCAATGTTCGAACAAAACACGGTGCGAGACTTGGGTCATTTTCCTTACGATGGCAAACAGCCGACAGCGATGGGTATTAACTTTGGAATTGCCGTGACGACGGCACGCAATACCCATGTAAGTGGCTATCTCGGAAATTATTGGTGCTCGCGGTACTACGAGCTGAGTAGCAACGGAGTTCCGCTGGAGGTTCCAACACGAAATGAACGTCGCAGTTGTGTATCTTCGGAAGATCTTAAGATGATCCCCGGGATGCCGGTCGCATACTGGGTCAGTGACAAGCTCAAGAGCGCGTTCGCGGCAGGCCAATCGATCGAATCGAT
>JBBSJZ010000818.1:0-1832 GCA_038256795.1 Pirellulales bacterium
ATGTCGAAATTATCTTCCGCACCTAGTTCGTGGCGAATGCGCTTGATCTCGGCAGTCGGATCAGGAACCATCATAAGCCTCCAGTAATTGTTCGGGCGTGCAAAGCGACGGTGGTTCAAACCCACAGTCGCGGCAGATCGACTCGATCGTGCGAGTTGTCGACGGATTGAGTATATGCTTGAAGTTCCACGAAGCCAAGAATTCAAGTATCTATTCAGCCGCTTGTGGCATTGGCGGCGTGATTCCGGTGTCGGCGTGTTTGGCCAGCGCTGCCAGGATGGTATCGAGCGGTTGATGGCCTCGGAGTCGGAGTGTTCGCAGAACGCTCATCAGTACCGACTGCGTCAGTGCCCCGCGATCGCTGTGATTGCAGTAGCTGTTCTTGCGGATCATCACTGCCGGACGGATCGCTCGTTCGCCAGCGTTGTTGTCCGAAGGAACTTCGTCGTACCACAAAAACGTCAACATCTCGGGGCCATACTTTGCCATCCGTTTGGAGAGTCGGTTCGCATCGGGGTGATCCCAATTTTCACACCCCAGTTTCGCCAAACGGCCTTCCAATCGAGCGACCGACATGTCGTAGTCCCGCTCGACCATCGTCGGTTTTTGTGCGTGTAGCTTCTTCGCATCTCGGTAGACACTCACCAACCGACGTGAGAACGACTTCCACTCGGGATCGTCAGCATGTTTTTCGCTCACCGACGCCGCATCGCGCAGCAAATGGGGCCAGCATTTCTGCTTGTCGGCGCACACGACCGTATCGTACGGTGACCAAAAATCCGTGATCAACGTGCCTTCAAAAGCTTCGGTGAAGAACTTCAGCAGCGCCGGACTGCCGCGACTGCGATCAATCATATAAAAGACGCTCTGGTCGCTTGCGAAACACCACAACCAGTGAGTCTTACCGCCCACTCGCCATCCCGTTTCATCCGCATGAAGCTTACTGCTTTCCAAACTTTCGCGATGGATTTGTTCGTACCATGCGAATAACAGATCCGCCAACCGATGCCACATTTGCACCAACCCACCGGGCGTGACTTTCATTCGCAAATGGAAGTTGAACGTGTCGACAATCTGGCTGATCGTCAGGCCCTGCAAAAAGTGCAGCATTGCCGAGAGGACCAGCGTGCGATTGCCCAGCGTGCAGCGAGGCAGGACGTCGGGAAGCTTCGGCTCGACGCGTTTCTTGCAAGCCGGGCAGTAGTCCCGGTGCAGGGTGTCTTGGGTGATTACGGGTTTGAGATCTTCGGGAATGTCTTCGCTGCGGCGCTGTCGGGTCTCGCCGGTTCGACGAAGTTTTCCATGGCAGTCCGGACAAACCTCGCACTGGTGCTCTCGCTGTCGATCAGGCGGCGGCAATGCGGGGCGCGTTGTTCCAGGATGGCCGGGCTGCCCGCCACGTTTTCGTTTGCCCTTGGTGGACTTTGGCTTGGCCGTTTGCTTGGCATAGGGCGGCACCGCTGAGGACGGCGTGTTGGGTCCGCTGGACTGAGCGACCGAGGCGATCCGTTGCTGCAAAGCGAGCAGTGTGAAGACGGTACATTCCGGGTCGCCACTGACAAACTCGCGCGCGTCCTGCTCACTGAGTCGACCGCTTAGCAGTTTCTCAAGCAGGCTCGTGTTGACGGGCGGTTCGGCAATGGTGGTCGAGGCATCCATGATCCCGAAAACAGAACCGATCCAACCAATTCAGCCAAGATCAGTTTCGGGGAGCTGAATAGTTACAGTTGGGGATCGTTGATTCGGTCAGCCATGCGACTCTTGGCCGAACGTTAAAAAAAACGGCATGAACAATCGCAAGATTTTGCTTTGCATGGACGAGCAACCGGTTC
>JBBSJZ010000819.1:0-1819 GCA_038256795.1 Pirellulales bacterium
CGAGGACGTCGCGAAATTTAGAGGTGCTGTGGGGCACGAACATGCCGCGATCGGCCGCACGCGATTCCGCGGCCCAACCGGCGTTGGCGACTTTTTCGCCCGTATTATTATCGTGCGATCGCGGTCCACGAACACCGCCAGCGATCGAATCACCGAAACAAGCACCGTAATTGGTTCGACCCTGTGCGGGCAAACCCTCACCGGGATCGCTCGGGCATCGCAGTGTAGGAAGATTGGTCACCCAAGGCTGGTACTGGAGAAACTCCATGGCCGGGCCCATCGGTGGCCAGGCAGTTCCGAGAGGCGTGGCCGGTTGCAACGCATTGATGCGGCTCGGATTGCTGATTTGCTCCCACAACGCTTGCTGCTCCATGAATGGCGTCATGCCCACGAGGGCGCTCAAACGCCAGGAGTTCGACGCACCCCAGTTTCCCCACCAATTATTGGAGACAGCCGTTGAGCCGAAAGGTGCAGTCACACCGCCTGGGTTTCCAGTGCCACCGCCTTGCATCGGCAATTGGTCATAGGCCGAATGGTAATTGTGCAACGCCAAGCCGAGTTGCTTGAAGTTGTTGCTGCAGCTCATGCGACGGGCTGCTTCTCGTGCCGCTTGGACCGCTGGCAGCAGCAGCCCCACTAGCACGCCGATGATGGCGATGACGACCAATAGCTCCACCAAGGTGAAGCCGCGGGTCCGTGAAAAATTTGCTCTCATAACAATCACCTTGTATCACTTGGAAACGATTGAAAAACAATGAGTTGAACGCGAATTCCCTCGCTCGCCCCCGCTCGGGGGCAACCTCATTGTAAGCTGCCGGAGACCCATCAATACAGATGCAAACCGAATAATCACGTTCGGAACCGAGAATTCGGTGTGAATGGCAACCGCCATTGAATGGCGTGTTTTTCAAAGATCGCCACAAGCCCAACTTTCTAACAGGCCAGGAGCAGACCTGCGGAGGTGGTTGACTAGGGCTCGATCGGTGTCGCGATCGACTCACCTTGAGTGACCAGCCAACGATGACTCGATGAAAAGCCGTGGACCGTTTGCTGAGTACCATCGGGCCAGATGATTTCGACGCTGAGTTTATCGGGTGAGTCTGGTACGGCGAATCGCAGCCGACGCTCGTTGCTGGCGAGATAACCATCGCCGCTGGTGAGCGACTGTGTCCAAGTCCGCTCGCCCTTGTGAACGGTAACGATTGCGCCAATCGCATCGCGACTGCAACGAGTCCCGCGAAGTTCGAGTTCGAGGGCATGGCCGACCGATTCACTTCGATTGACCAACACGGCGACGGGTTCGGTTTGATGCGTCACGACGAGATCGACGAGACCATCTCGATTGACATCGACGACAAAGAGACATCTTCCGACATGCTTTTCTCGCACATACTCGCCCAACATCGTCGCTCCGATCGACTCGAACGTCGAATCGGCTTGGCGGCGAAATACTTGCATCGGTTGGGCATACTCGACTCGCTCTTCGCCTCGCGAGAATAAATCGACGTGACCATTGGTGACGACGAGCTCGAGATTGCCGTCGTGATCGAAGTCGATGGCTTGGGTTCCGAAGCCGACGAGCGGCATGGTCGGCGCCGTGAGTTTGAGGGCACTGGTTCGATCTTGCCAGATACCGGCGTGGATTTGATCGTGATACGTGTTGTATTCGTTGTCGAAGTTGGTGACGTAGAAATCCATGTCACCGTCCCCATCGAAATCTGCGGCGGCGATGCCCATCGATCCCTGGGCTTGCAAGCGATCGTCGGCGGCCAACCCGCGTGGCATCGCGGCATCAACGAGCCGAAATCCGTCCGCATTC
>JBBSJZ010000820.1:0-1814 GCA_038256795.1 Pirellulales bacterium
CTAGCCCGGATATTGCATCCGTTTATTCGCCTGCCCCTATCGCGCGAAAGCCTTAGTTCCGGTATGTATTGGAGTTACGACACTTCATACACCCCGAACCCAAGGCTTTCGGCTATGACACAGCGTAAACGAAAACGTCCCACTTTGAAACGCGTCCGACGACAAGCTGTGGAATGCGATTTCGACGGCGGAACGCTCACCTCAGACGGCGGCTTGCTCTTGCTGCGCGAGGTCGACCGAAGACTCGATCTGATTCGGCGAATCGATCACGCCATCCCCGATCCTCGTGATCCCTTTTACACTTGGCACCCACAAGCCGAGATCCTCACCTCGCGAATCTTTGGCATTGCTGCCGGTTACGAAGACGCCAACGACCACGACTCCCTTCGCCACGATCCCGCTTTTCAAGTCGCCGCTGGTCGGGCTCCCGCAGAAAACAATTACGATGGCGATCTGTACCCGTTGGCAAGCCCCGCAACACACTCCAGGTTTGAGAACCGGATCGATTCCAAGGCGATCTTTGCGATGCACGAGATTCTCGTGGACACCTTTCTGGATAGCTTCGACAAGCCGCCCGAAGAAATCATCTTGGACTACGATGCCACCGATGACAAGATTCACGGCGAGCAAGACAAGCGACACTTCAACGGCTTCTATGACAGCTACTGCTTCCTTCCGCTGTACGTTTTTTGTGGTGACCAGATTCTGGTTTCGTACCTTCGTCCCAGTAGCGTCGGCGCGGCCCATCATGCGCGACCGATCACCAAGTTGCTCGTTCAAAAGATTCGTTCGCGGTGGCCTGATGTCAGGATCATCATTCGCGGCGACAGCGGTTACGCCATCGAACGCTTGATGCGTTGGTGCGACAAGAACGATGTCAAATACATCTTTGGTTTGCAGAAAAACAACGTTTTAGTCCGGCAAATCGCGTGCGAAATGACGCTGGCGCGAATCAAGCAATCGCATCTCGGTAGCAAACAATCGGTTTTCAAATGGTTTCGCTACCGAACGCAAAGAACCTGGGATCGGCATCGTTGGGTTGTCGGCAAGGCGGAGTACAGCGGCAAAGGTGCCAACCCTCGATTTGTGGTCACGAACCTCCCGAGCAACGAAGACATCATCGACGCGATCTATGTCGAAACAAGAGTCGATGGCAAGCGGGTACATCAGCTCAGAGCCCCAGGGACAGTCTGCTCGGTGGCCCGTGACCCAGAGGAGTTCTACCGCACGATGTACTGCATGCGCGGCGAGATGGAGAACCGCATCAAGGAGCAGCAGATGTGTTTGTTCGCCGATCGGACCAGTTGCACTCGCTTCATGGCCAATCAGTTTCGATTGATGCTCTCTTCGTTCGCTTACGTGTTGGTCGACGGCTTACGGCGGCTGGGTCTATCAGGCACCCGGGAAGCGAGACTGCGTGTCGACACGATCCGGTTGCGGCTGTTGAAGATCGCCGCTCGAGTTCGCGTGACTTGCCGTCGCGTCGTGTTTCATCTTGCGAGCCATTGTCCATCGCGAGCTTTGTATGAGCGAGTGATGTTGCGTCTGTGCCGCAGCGGGTAACGGCAACGACCATCACGACACACGACGACGCCTCAATCGATCCGATCGCGTTTGGGGGAGGGGGGCAATGTGGAATGAGAGCATCAAAACTCATCTCCTAATGACCAAAATCCCTTCGCGAGGCGTAGCGACCAACATTGGCCGCGTCAACAATGGGCGGATGCAATATCCGGGCTAGCACATCCACGGTAACGGCCAAGTGATACTTAGCCTCGTCAAACGGATCGACGCTGTGGCCCTTGTGGCCAACC
>JBBSJZ010000821.1:0-1812 GCA_038256795.1 Pirellulales bacterium
ATTTTGCTAGAGCCCACCTTCACTCGCTTGCGCTTCGGGCGTGTATTTTGCTTGAATTAAAATCGGCGGAACCGGAGCAACCTAGCGCTCGTATACGGCCGGATGAACGTTGGGCGGTCGGATGGGCGACGGCTTGGTTCTTCTTCATTTTGCTGGGCTATCTGATCGTTCGCCCGGTTCGTGAAACGATGGGAAGCATCGGTGGCACGCGTCAATTGCAAGGGCTGATGCTGGTAACGTTCGTCGCGATGCTCGTCGCGGTGCCGATCTATTCTTTCTTGGTCGCCCGGCTGCCACGACGATGGTTGGTACGTTCGGTCTACCATTTTTTCGCCGCTTGTTTGCTTGTGTTTTTTCTGTTGATGCGAGTGCAGAACCAAGACTTACAAGTTTGGACCGCCCGCGTGTTCTTCGTTTGGGTGAACGTGTTTTCGCTGTTCGCGACGAGCGTTTTCTGGAGCGTGTTGGCGGATATGTTCGACAGCAACCAAGGCAAACGGCTGTTTGGACTCATCGCGGCCGGCGGCACGGCCGGTGCCATCACCGGTTCACTGATTACCAGCCAACTCGCCGGAGTGCTGTCGACTGGCGAGTTGCTGCTGATTCCGATCGTGATGATCGAAGCGGGGCTGTGGTGCGCGTGGCGGCTCGAGAAACAAACCGCGCCGTCGACGCAGCACCAAACGGCCAAGCAAGTCGAAGCGGATCGACCCACCGGTGGCGGAGTGATGAGCGGAATCACTCATGTCCTCCGGTCACCCTATTTGGCCACCATCTGCTTATTTCTGTTGTTCGTGCAGGCGTGCGGGACACAGTTGTATTTTGAACAAGCCGAGATCGTTGCGACGGCGTTCGAATCGAAGGAGGAACGAACCCAAACATTCGCCTACTTGGACCTCGGAGTCCAGGTGCTAACGTTGTTGTTTCAACTGTTATTGTCGGGATTCGTTTTACGCCGGCTGGGCGTCTCGGTCGCGCTGGTGATCCTGCCCATCGTTTACGCTCTCGGCTTCGCTTCGCTCGCGATCAGCCCGACATTGTCGATGCTGTTCGTAACCATCATTGCGACACGGGCAACCGGCTACGGCATCACGGTGCCGGCGCGAGAAGTGTTGTTCACCGTCGTCAGCCGCGAAGAAAAATACAAATCAAAAAACTTCATCGATACCGTCGTACTGCGTGGCGGTGATGCGATTTCGGGGCAAATCTTCGGCTCGCTGCGCGGTTTGGGCTTGAGTCTACCGACGCTCAATCTTTGGGCACTACCGCTTACTGGCGTGTGGGCGTTGGTTGCATGGAACCTCGGTCGCCGGCAAAAAAGACGGGCCGACCAAGACTCATCGATGGCGGTTATGGAACATCGCGATCGGTAGCGCGAGGACGCGAGCGAGCGGGACGCAGAGCAACACGAACGCGACGCAGTGGAATGCTTTGAATTCGACGATCGGATTGATTTTCGCCAGCGTCCACGCGAGTGGAGCGACAACCAGAATCCAAAGCAGGCAGATCGTCAAAATCGACGTCCACGATGCCAGCTTCGCACGTGACAATTGAAAGCCGATGCAAATCGAAGCGATTAGCTTGGCCGAGAGCAGCGTGATCGCAATGGGTGCGATCCATTCGCGTGCTTGCCGTAACGATCCCTTCACCGCCGTCAAATCCGTTTGTTGGCTAAACCATAGTGCGAATGCCATCAACATCGAAACGAATGCGATGCCGGAGCCGATGACAACGACCAGCATGATCCAATCTCGCCCCGTCGTCCCGGTCCACCAGAATCCCGCGTTGAAGCCCAACGCGACCGTCGAGACG
>JBBSJZ010000822.1:0-1788 GCA_038256795.1 Pirellulales bacterium
GAGGCCGCGAATCCCGCTTCGCGATGAGGCAATGAGAGACCGGCGAAACCCTGGTCAAGAAACACGCCGCAAAATCGAATCAAGACTTCGTTAACCGGCTGATCGACATCGATTCCGGTGGCGGCAAGCAGAACGTCGCGATGACGAAGCGGATTGGGCTCGGTCGGCGGCGCCAACCCCGCCGCTTTGACTCCTCGGTGACAGACTTGCCACAATAGACTCAAAACAAACGATTCCCACTTCGCGGCCGACCAAGTTTCGATGTGCCGCTCGCCAAACTTTTGCAACAGATCGCGAAGGATTCGTTGATCGTCCGGTGATAACTCGGCACTTCCATTGTCCATGCGATGTCGCATCACCCATTGGCGAGTGTGAGAGATGAGTTGTTCGCGCCGCTGTGCGGGAAGCTCTTCCGAGAACTTTTGAAGCAAGTCGGATTCCGCCAACATCCACGCCAATTCTGCGTCGGGCGCCGCATGAGGCGGCATCTGCATCATCGACAAACGCAACGTGTACCGCGTACCAAACGTCGCAACCAGATCATCGGCGTCTTCACCGAGATCTTCCATCAAGATCGTACGTACATCCTCGATTGTGATGCGACCGCGGTGCAGTGCGTCGCGATAGCGCACTTCGGACAAGTACGGTTGGCAGTCATACATCGAACCGCCAACAACAACGGCCTCTTCAAACGGCAGATCTTCGAACGGGTGCAACGTATTGTGGTGCACGAAAATCGAGATCGGACCTTGCGACGGCAAATAGTGCGTAGCGTGCTGGATCGCGAGCTGGAGCTTGCTGAGGCTCTGAGCATTCGGTGCGTCGTCGTCCGCGCGATCTCGTGCCGAAAGAATGCCCGAAGATCTGTCATGCATGTTGGGAGCGACCCTGTGAAATCAAACCGCACTTGGTCCGCATCTTGTAGACCACTGGATTCAATCGATCGAAAGCATCTCTCGTACCGTGCAGCGATAAGCGTCGCGATAAAGCGCCTTTATCGGGCAAGTCTCGCAACAAACGCTTCGCGATCGCCTCGCTGACGAGCAAAATGCTTACCCGAAGTGCAATGAAATGCAGACGTCGTGCAAGAAGCTGCAGTCAAGTCTCTACTTCGTTGACCTTTCCAGGTGACTCTTCAAGAAAGATTTCAGCTTGCGACTGCGGACGTGCTTGGCTTCGGTCAGGTTCAAAGTGATCATCGTGTAATCGCCCAGCTCTACCGGGCCATCGATGCGAATTTTCGGCAAGCCAGCCAAGTCGATCGCGTCGCTTGGACCGGCCAACGTTACTTTCAGAGACTCCGGTGTCTTCGTCGCCACTTCGGCCCAGGGCTTTTGCGAACCCTCCGGCTTTACCTCGACGCTGGTTGGTGAAGCAAAACTGAGCGAGTTGTCGCCGGCGACCTGTTCGAGCAATTTTAAGGTCGCGTCGGCCAACTCCAACGGCCAATTCGGTTTCGCGCCGTCCGGAAAACCCTTCCCGAGCGAATGCCATTTGCGACCGAGCACTTGCCACGGATCGGTGAAGCCGTTCGCATCCGCGACTTCAGCTTCCGATTCTTCCATCGCAATCGGTTCAGGCGTCGGCTCCGGTGCAGAATCTTGCTTCTTGACCGCTTTCGATGGCGTGCGTTTCGTAACGGTTCCGTTCAATGCGTCCGCCAGGAACGGTGCCGTTAGAGAAACGGGTGGATCATTCTTGCCGCGTTTTCTCGATGCGGTCGCAGCGAGGTCTTCAGGTGTGCCTTCAAATACGATCCTGCCGCCTTCGACGCCCGCGCCCGGGCCC
>JBBSJZ010000823.1:0-1782 GCA_038256795.1 Pirellulales bacterium
TCGATCAATGCACCGGCAATCGTTGTGCAGCGTGCGATGCCACCGAAGATATTGACCAGCACCCCTTTGCAATTCGGGTCCGAAAGCAAAATGCTGAACGCCTCGGCAACTTGTTGCGCGTTGGCTCCGCCACCCACGTCCAAGAAGTTCGCTGGCTTGCCGCCGTGGTACTTGATGATGTCCATCGTCGACATCGCTAGCCCGGCGCCGTTGACGAGGCAAGCGATGTTGCCTTCGAGCTTGACGTAGCTCAGCCCCGAGTTCGCGGCCCGCACTTCGCTCGGCTCCTCTTCGTTCAAGTCACGGAGCTCGTCGAACAATGCCTTGTGCCGGAACTTGGCATTGTCATCAAAGGTGACCTTGGCATCGAGTGCGATCATCTTGCCATCGCCGGTGATGACGAGCGGATTGACCTCCGCCATGGCGCAATCGTAGTCGACAAAGAACCGGCACATCGCGGTCATGAATTGGTGCGCGTTTTTGGCCGCGGCACCCTCGATACCGAGTTTCTTGCACAGCTTGCGCACTTGGAATCCATCCAATCCGCTCGCCGGATCGAAGTGTTCCTTATGAATCAACTCCGGAGTCTCTTCGGCGACCTTCTCGATTTCGACGCCGCCCTCGGTGCTGACCATCAACACGGGCTTACTCGCAGCACGATCGACGACGATCCCGAGATACAATTCACGGGCGATGTCACAACCGGCTTCGACGAAAACTTGGTTGACCGTTTGGCCTTCGGGTCCCGTTTGGATTGTCACCAGTTTATTGCCGAGCAAACCAGCCGCAGCGGCCTTGGCTTCGGCGGCACTGCGACAAAGGACGACGCCTTTCTGGCTGGGGTGATCGATAACACTACCCTTGCCACGTCCGCCAGCGTGGATTTGGGCTTTGACGACGGCGAGCGAGCCGCCAAGCTTGTCGTACGCGGCCGCGGCTTCGTCCGGAGTTTTGGCCACGTGGCCCTCGAGAACGGGGACGCCGGCTTTGCGGAAGAGCTGCTTGCCCTGATATTCGTGTATTTTCATCGTCGCCCGTGACGCCAACGCGTCGGAATGGTTTTCATGGTCGATTCAACAGCGAACGCAAAATATAGGCAGCGGTTCGATTCCCCGGAACCACACCTCCCCGATATCACAACATGACTCCACCCCTCGTCCACTTGCACCCTCAAGACGATGTCGCTGTCGCGACCCAGTCAATCCCCGCGAAAACGCAGATCCGATTGAGTGATTCAGTCGCGTTTCAAACTCGCAGCATGATCCCGGCGGGTCACAAGGTCGCGGTCGCGGACGTGGCATCGGGTTGCCCCGTGCTGAAGTACGGCCAAAGCATTGGCGTCGCGACTCAGGACATTCTGGCGGGCGAGCACGTTCACTCGCACAATCTCGCCGACCAGCACACCGTCGAGTCGGGTGAGCTGCGTGTCAGTCCGCCGCCGAGCCCCGCCAAAATCGAACGCACGTTCGCGGGATATCGCCGCGGCGACGGACGCGTCGGCACACGCAACTATGTCGCAATCATTTCGACCGTGAACTGCAGTGCGACCGTGTGTCATCACGTCGCCCGACGCTTCACGACCGAGCGGATGACGCGTTGGCCCAATGTCGACGGTGTCTTCGCCGCCACTCATACGACCGGTTGCGCGCTGGAGTACCACGGGATCAAGCACCAGATGCTCGGCCGCGTGCTCGCCGGCTATGCGTCCCATCCCAACGTCGCCGCGTGTTTGGTCATCGGGCTGGGGTGTGAACAAACCACTGGCGGATACTTGCAAGAGCA
>JBBSJZ010000824.1:0-1779 GCA_038256795.1 Pirellulales bacterium
AACAGCGGTTTGTGCTGCGGAGTCTTTATCGGTGGTCACCGACCAAGCGGACGACATGGTTGCCAAACGACTTCGTTTGACGATGGGAAACGGCCACGGAATCGCGAAGTTTCTCGATGAAATCAACCGCGATCCCGACGCGGACCGTCAACCAGAAGCGAACGACGCGGCATCGGTCAAATCAAGCAAAGGACTAAAAAAAGCAAACCACCAGAATACGAAACGCGACGAGCGTGCAAGTTGGTGGTTGGGCGTAATCTCAAGGACATTTGCTGCGGTTGAAGATCCACTGCTACAGCATCCTGCGATCCTAAAAGCGGTCGAAGTGATCGAGAATGAAACTCGCAACGGTGAAAAGGTTTTGGTGTTTGGCAGATTCACAAGGCCAATGCGCGCCCTTGTCGAGTTACTGAACGCCAAAGAAATGTTGCGATGTCTCTATGGCTCCTCGGGCGAGGGTTCCGTGGGCAAGCCACATGGAAATGGAAGTTCGCCCCACCGCATCATCAGTGACGAGGGGAACGTCAGCCAACGGTCGGCGGTGAAAGTGGCAATTCAGCAGCTTTCTTTGCCGCTCACGATTGAGACAGTCGAGGACGATTTGAGTAAGGCTTACGACAGGGAAGACAGCCAACGTAAAAGCTTCCGATCTTGCCTTGTTCGCCAAATCGAAGCCGGAATAGAAGAACTCGATAGCAACGGATCTGCAAGCCGTTTCAGTCGGTCCGTCAAGCCTGTCTTCAATGCGTTCAAGCGGGCGGTGCAGTCAGACAAAAATGCTGATAGCCGGTCGCTTTCACTCGTTTCACGGGCCATCTCGGATCTGATCGGCAGCGTCGCTGACGATACCACGGCGGTGGATTGTGCTAGCGCGTTTAGCCAACACGTCATGACCACACGGGACCGCGACAATGCAGATGACGATCACGAATTGGACGAGGTTGCAGCGGCAGAGCTGTACACCACATTTGAAGAGCAACTCGCCGAAGAAACCACGCGGACGCGAGGTGGTTTTGCACGGCTGATGTATGGCGGAACGAGCAGCAGTGCTCGAAGCATGATTCAATTGGCCTTCAACCGCCAAGAGTGCTCTCCGCGTGTGCTTGTCGCTCAGTCGTTAGTTGGTCGTGAGGGTTTGAACCTGCATAAGGCTTGCCGTATCGTCGTCTTACTGCATCCGGAATGGAATCCCGGCGTGGTTGAACAACAGATCGGCCGCGTGGACCGTGTGGGAAGTCGCTGGTGCCAGCAACTCGATGTCGCGATTGAGGCCGGGGTGCCTGTCGAGGAATTGCCACGAATCGAACTGCGTCCCATCATTTTCTCTGGCACCTATGACGAATGGAACTGGGAGGTATTGAAGACACGTTGGGACAATCTTCGGGCACAACTACACGGAGTCATCATTTCTCCTGATGAAGCGAACAGTAATGAATCCAACAACGACGAGCGATTAAGGGAACTGGTCAAAGAGATCACGGAGATGGCACCAAATTTCTCGCCAACGCAAGAGTATCCTGAATCGCTGTTTCGGGTGACAGAAGGTGTTGACGGAGACCAGCGATGAGCGAGATGGGGATTGAATGGGATACGTCGCCAGCGTTTTGGCCGAGCGTTCAAGTTGAAGGGGTGCCTCCTTTCTCTGCGCGCGGCTGTCACCAAATCTTAACACCGATTCGAAATGGTGAGTATCGTCGGACGATTGAAGGCAAGCTGATGTTTATTGGTAATGACACGCATCATAAGTATCGCACAAAGATTCGAGGGCAAGATAAAACG
>JBBSJZ010000825.1:0-1764 GCA_038256795.1 Pirellulales bacterium
CCGACGATGGCGACGCGGTTGACGGTCAAGACGGATTGTTTGATGCCGCGTACGAAGGCATGACGTACCGCGATACCACGGATGACGGTAACGAGGGGGCGATATTTGAGTTTAGCGACAGCGGTAGCTTGGATGAACTCGAGGCCGAGTCGAAGCGGCTGATCGAGCACCTCAGTTTCCTGCAATCGCTCGCTCGCATGTGGTCGGTCGCGGCGGACATCGCTGTCTCAGCGGAAACCAATGCCGCCGAGAAATCGCCGACACTCAGCCAAGCTCGCATCGAGACGCTCGGCGGATGGGCGCGGCGGGCACGAGAAAACCGGATCGGGTTGCTCGAACTGTTGGATGCCGTTCGCCGCTACCAAGTGTCGCCGGGCGGCAGCGACAAAGACTCGATGCGCAATTACGACCGCCGCCGAGTGCTGCGAGACTCGTTGATGGAGCGGATCATCGGCACCGCCGTGGAAATGTCCGACGCACGTCGCTTGATTTGCGGCGCGATCCTGGCACATCCCCAAGTGCGCTGGGCGGATGTCGATGGCCACGATGAGATGGCCGAGGATGACGCGTTGGCGGTGCGCATGTATGCGGCTCTCATTGCCAAAGAGGTCACGCAAGCACGGGAATCGTTCCCTGCTTTCTTGGAAGTGCTCGCCGACAAAGGACTGCTTTACATCCCGCTCTCGAAGGGTGGCGATCCCGTCAAAATCTATATCGCTCGGTTGCGCCAGCGGGTACTGCGTCACCTGATGCACTGGTTGCCGCGGCGAGGCTTGATCGCGGAAGCGTGCCGGTTGATCGAGGTCGCCCGCGAGATGGAACAACAGAACACGATCGGCATCGGCGCGGTCACCGAATTCGATTCCTTGTTCCGCGCCGGCTTCCGCTCACTCGTCGCCTCGCTCGTCGAATCGACGCGTCAATCTTTGACCAAAAAGAACGCCAAGCTCAGTGAAAAAAAGTTCGCCGAGTCGTTGATCCCGTTGCTCGAGAAATTAACCGAAACGTTGTTGGCGAGTTGGCTCGCGCACAGCCAAACGCTAAGGCTTTCACCGCTGGAGTTGGTGACGGATACCGCGAAGTGGAATAAGCTCGTCGATTTCGTTAAGGCGTACGGTGAGCCGATCTTCACTCAAAACTACTTGCAACTCAGCAACGTTCGCGCGATCCTGCACCAGGGTGTCGGCAAGTGGCTCGAGCGAAGTCTCGAGGGAGGTGATGATCAACTCGAAGGCACGAAGTTGCTCGCCGACTTGGAGTCGGGAAAAATCAAGGTGAATGATGCTGAGCGTTGGATCTCGCTCGTGTATGAAGCGATCCTTGATCACCATGCGGAGTACCTTGATTACAACAGCACGACGACGCAAAGTGACCGCGGCGATCTCGTTTATATGTTCTTGGATTTCTTGCGACTTCGGGTTCGGTACGAACGGATCGCTTGGAACCTCAAGCCCGTGATGTGGGCGCATGAAGTGCTTGTCCGCTGCGGGCTCGAGAATGCAGCGATGCGGTGGCGACGCAGTCTGAGTGATCGCATCGGTGCGGAAGCGGAAGTTTATGTCCAAAAGCTGCGTCAGTTGCAAAATGACTACGCCATGCGAATGCCCACGGTGGCGGACCACATCCTGGAACGGTTCGTTCAACCGATGACCATTGATCGCATGCGCGCGCTGGTGGGACCAGCGATGCGTGATGCGGAATTGGATCAACCGAGCCGTTCGTTCGAGCTACTCGATGCGGAAGCGGAATTGCTAACGCGTCATC
>JBBSJZ010000826.1:0-1762 GCA_038256795.1 Pirellulales bacterium
ATGAACGGCGAGCATCAGCGACTCGCGGCATGAGCGTGCGAGAGCAGGGAGTAACCACCGCGAGCACTGTCCGGGTACATGTCTCGGACAACGCGAAGTGGTCGCAAGAAGGACACGTGAACCGCGACCTCACCCCCCCCTGAAGCAGAACCGAAAAATGATCAGTACCTCCAATCAGCCGATGCCGGAGAGCAACCCGCAACTTCCACCGATTCCCCGCTCACCGAACCCGTTTTGGCGACGTTGCTATGGGAAGTTGACGATCGTCGAGCTATCGTCGGATGTGCTGGATCATTGAGGTGGCCCCCGCCTTTCGTCGAACCAGACGCCAGCCACAACGAAAGCCTTAAAGCGGAGTACCGCTGGCAAAGTGCGTCGCGACACCCTTGTTTTCCGAGGCGAAGAGAAGCAGTCGCTGACGTTTCCCACCATGGTGATTAGAGAAACCCAACATGGTCGCATAAGTATTTCGTCATTCTTATCGCACCTTGTGTCCGGGATGCCCTCGTTCCAAGATCGGTTACAAAATAAAAGAGTCTTACGACAAACGATGAGCCATTTATTACGGCCTTTCTCAGAGGGGCGTTTATGGTAACACGTTCGTCTTAACGGCTTGACTTACCGAAATCACGCCACATTGAAGCATCAATCCCAAATTCCGTAAGCCGCTTGGCCAGCGAGGCGGGAATCTTTGCCGTCATGCCCTCTGCGCCGATTGACCGATCCCGAATCCCATCGATCAAGCGTTACGGAGCTCGAGATCGATCAGCACTCCGTCGGCCGGTTTGGTAGAAACGCCTGCTCGAACACGGTTCTCGTTATTGACCGCTGTGAATCTGAACTGCTTGACAAATGCACCGACGACGAGCGCGACCTCAAGTTGTCCTAAGTGTTTACCGGGGCAGACGCGTGGGCCGTGGCCAAAACCGAAGTGCAGCCGGTCTTTCGAGGCTCGCTCCTGTTGCGCAATATGTTGCCAGCGTTCCGGAATGAAATCCGCCGCTGGCGAACCGGTCGCGGCGATACCCCAGTGGTCTTCATGACGGTTTGCGTGCCAGACATCCAGCAAGACGTGTGTGCCGTGCGGGATCATCAAACGCCTGCCATCGGACATTTCAATCCACGTATCGGTCGTGGCAAATCGTGGCAAGAAATACAATGATGGCGTTAGACGAAGTGTCTCTTCCATGACGTGATTCAAGTAGGATGCGCCGCGCAAGTTTTCGGGTGTGTACTCCTGGATCTGCATGACGTCTGAGAAAACTTTTTCTTGGGCATCTTTATTTCTTGCTAAGTGCGATATCGCCCACCCGGCAAACGATGTCGTCGCTTCCAATGCGCCCGCCAAGAATACTTTGATGTTGCTTCTGATTAGTTCATCCGAAGCGTCCGATTTGAACTGCTTCCAGTGATGTGTGCCTGCGGCGCGTGACGCTAGGACACGATCCGTCAGGTCTTCAAAATCCGCGTAATCGCGTTTTGTCTTTTTGATCGCGGAAGTGATCGCAGGCCATTTGGTGATCGGAACCCCAAGTTTGTTTTTGACTGTATCGCTAACGATGTGATCGATCACGCCCTGCAGTGCAGGAACGTACCGATTGCGGATGTCGTCATCGGAAATGTCTGTACCGAAAAAATTATTGGTCAGCATTTCTAGCATCAACGCCTGAATCTCTGTTTCCAACTTAACACGGTGCGTCGAAAGGTTGTTCGCGCGAAGGTAGCTTTCTAGTTCATCAACTCGCTTCGCGACCGTGCGTCG
>JBBSJZ010000827.1:0-1753 GCA_038256795.1 Pirellulales bacterium
ACCGGGGACGCTTCGTTGAGTGAACACAGGGTGAAGCAATCGAGTGCTGAGACTAAACGCGGCGTATCACTGCGGGTTCCGAGCAAGTGAACGCGATCGCGAATGCCGAGTTCGTTGGCGACAGACTCGATCGTGGATCGCTCGGGACCATCACCGACGACGACAAAATGCGCCGTGGGATGTTTCGGGATGAGTGCCGCAGCGAGTCGAACGAACATCGCGTGGTTCTTTTCTTTGCGCAGCGCAGCGACGATACCCACGAGTGGAGTTGATTCGGCGAGTCCCAGCTCGCTGCGAACGCTCACGCGTGCCACTGCATCGGGCTGGAAGCGATCACAATCGACGCCGTTGCGGACGACGAAGACCTTGGACTCCGGGAAGCGTTCGAACTCGACCAAAAATTCGCCGTGGGAGTCCGCAACACCAATGAACGCGTCGGTGATGGAGGTGAGCATTCGATTGAGGCGACCGACGCCATCCGGCCAACCGGTCGAGTGCAAGGCTGAGATAATCGCGGGCACACCAACCAGGTGAGCGGCGAGTCGGCCCCAAAACATTTTGTCACCGGCACCGACGGTCACAACGACATCCGCACGGCGATGAATAAATAGCTGCTTGAGTCGCCCCAGCACGTCGATGTCATACTTACCGCGGATCAGGTGATGGTGAACCTTGAATTCATCGGCGAGTGTTTCGCCGAGCGGTCCGGGATGTTTCAAGCACACGACTTCCGGGATCATCACGGCCGGATCCATTCGCCGCATCAAGTTCACGAGCAGCGTCTCGGCGCCGCCAACGGGCATGCTGGTGATGACGAACAAACAGCGCAGCGGGCCGCGGCCACTGCGTGGAATCAACGGACTTCGGAAACGACGGCGGCTCAATAGCATGATGTGTCTCGGCGTCCGATGTTACGTCGTAGAGCAAACGAGTTGAGTGAGATCGGGGTTCGATGCAGACGAGCGATCGAGATCGTAGGCAACCAGGGGTTCGCGCCCAACTTTGCGTCGATCGAATGAGAGCCAATTCAGCAGGCGGGCGAACTCGGGATCACCATGGATGCGACGAATGTGAAAGTCATCCCGACCCACCAAGTTGTAGGCGCCGAACGCGCTACAGAAGCCGAGCATGCCCGCGTCATGCACGGCGCGAATGACGCGAGGCGCAAGCTGTTGCGGCAACCCGAAAGGGAACGCAAAGTAGCGAACTGTGCGACCGATCAGCCGTTCCAGCTCGTTCTTAGCTTCGAAAATCTCTCGGCGCAGCGTGCGTTCGTCGAATGCTTTAGCGAAATCGAAATGCGTGTGAGTGTGCAGCCCGATTTCGATCCCGCCAGCGGCAGCCGCGCGCAGCTCTTGGACGGTATTGACGGCAAGCGAGACACCGGCTTCGACGTCGTGGGCGAAGGGCAACGAGTCTCGCACATTCTTGACGGCGACGAAGTAGACACAGGGCACACGGTGGCGAATCAAGAGGGGCAGCGCGTGGCGACAATTGTCCGCGTAGCCATCGTCGAAGGTGAACGTGACGCTCGCGCGGTAGGATTCTCGCTCGCGAACACGTCGCTGAAGTTCATCGAGCTGGATCAGTTCGAAATTGGATCGAATGAACTGCACGTGCTGCTCGAACGACTCCACCGAGATCGTCCAGGGGTTGGGGAATTCGTCGGCCACGCGATGGTAAAACAACACCGACATCGGTGCTTCGCCACGGCGTGATAACGCCTCGAGTTGGCGTCGGCGCAGCGGACCAG
>JBBSJZ010000828.1:0-1752 GCA_038256795.1 Pirellulales bacterium
GGCAAGTCGATCAAGGTTGGGTGTTTCAATGAATGAACTGCCCTGGTAACCCACATCTTTCCAGCCAAGATCATCGGCAAATACAAACACAATGTTGGGCGAGTCGGCATTGATCGAAGAGCCGTACGGAGCGATCAGAACGAATAACGCGCATCCGGCAATTTGATTGAAGGTTTTCATGTCTCTACCTACTGATGGGTTCGGGATAAGCTTCGAGCATCTTCATCAAACGTGCAACAACTTCGGGATGGTCAGCGGCTCGATTCTTTGTTTCCAACGGGTCCATTTGATAATCGTAAAGCTCGTACTCGTCGGTCTGTTCTTTTGCTCTGAAATTCTTCCATTGAACGAATCGATAGCGGTCCGTACGTATCGCCCGGCCGAGTTTCGCTCTCGGAAAAACGTGATACGCATGGTCGCGAATTCTTGTTTCTGGATCCTTCAAGACCGGGACCAGACTGATTCCGTCAATCGGCTGAGGCCCTGAGGGAGCCGGCAGTCCGGCAAGCTCCGCAAGCGTCGGAAACAGATCGACCGTCTCGGTCAATTGCCGCGTCGATGTGTTTGGATTGGTCACACCGGGTGCGCAGATCACGATCGGAATTCGATTGGCCTGTTCGTAGTTGGTGTGCTTCGTCCAGATCCCAAGGTCGCCAAGATGGAATCCGTGATCGCCCCATAGTACGACGATTGTATTTTCGGCGAGTCCGGACTGATCGAGTTCATCCAACACCTTTCCGATCTGGGCGTCGACAAAACTTGTGCTGGCGTAGTAACCGTGAATCAGTTTGCGCGTGAGTTCTTGATCGATCTCACCATTTTCCGGTACCGGCTTGTAGGCTGCGATTTCCCCACCTTTCTTGAGCGCAACTTTTGGTGCATCGATCGGATACTCCGTGTTTTGAGGCATCGGGAGATCGGCCGGGTCGAAGAGGTCCCAGTACTTTTTCGGTGCGCAGAACGGTAGGTGCGGACGGGCAAAGCCGGCCGCAATAAAGAACGGAGTGCCATCCTTCGTCCGACGATTTTTCGCTTCGCGCAATCGTCGAATCGTTTCGTTCGCCACGCGCCCATCCGCGTAAGCGTCGTCATCGACAACCGGCGACTCAAACGCCGCTCCACGAGGCAGCTTTTTGATGTTGCCCAACTGCTGGTTGGTAAACAAAGCCTCCTCTCGCGTCAGTTTGCCCCCATCGGTGCTGGCGGGATCCAAATACTCCACGACCTTGTCTTTGAAGTGCGGTACAGAAAAGGATTCGGGATCACCCAAGTTCCCATGGCCGATGTGGAAAACCTTGCCCAGTGACTCCGTGTGATAACCACCATGTTTCGCGAAATGCTGAGGCATCGTCACGGCATCGGGAACGATTTCGCGAAGATTGCTGCCAAGTCCGTACAGCCCCGTCGAAGTCGTGTGAGAGCCCAACATCAGCGTAAAACGCGAAGGTGCGCAGACCGCTTGGTTGCAGTATGCCGCATCGAAACGCATCCCACGTCGACACAAGGCGTCAAGATTCGGAGTCATGGCAATCGGATCACCGTAGGCGCCGATCGCCGGCTTCAGATCGTCAACCAAAATCAACAGCACATTGGGTCGATCCGCGAATGCGAGTTCGCACGATCCTGCAATCACAGCGACGGATGCGAACCACAATACCGAGAAGCAGCATCTTTGAAATTTCATCAAACTTTTATGGATCGTAAAAGGAGATTTGTTAGTTCAGCGGTCGTGTCAAAAACGCGGCCGGAACC
>JBBSJZ010000829.1:0-1748 GCA_038256795.1 Pirellulales bacterium
GCGGAATCATGCCCGCCACGAAAGCCAAAGTCGTCATGAGGATCGGCCGCAGGCGGTCGCGATTCGCCAGGATGATCGCGTCGTAACGATTCATGCCTTGCTCGCGGAGTTGATTGGTGCGGTCGATCTGCAAAATTGCATTTTTCTTCACAATTCCAAATAACACCAAAATTCCAAGCATCGAAAAGATGTTGATTGACTGGCCAAAAATCATTAAGGAAATGAAAGCGAAGGGTACTGTCAACGGGAGGGCACGCAAGATGGTAATGGGATGTACCCAACTTTCAAACTGCGCCGCCAGGATGAGGTACATGAAGATGATAGACATCGCGAACGCTGTTAGGAAGGCGACTCCGGCACGAGCCTGCTCCCGCGAGCGGCCTGCGGCGGAAAAGGAGTAATCCGGACCAAGCCCCAGGCTGGCGGTGATCTCATTCAACTTTGCGACGACTTCCGCTTCGGAGGTGCCCGGTGTTGTGTTCGCAGAAAGCGTCACTTGCGGCAGGCCGTTGTAGTGATCGATTTGTGACGGACCGGTGCCGGGCTCAAAGCGCACCAACTGGTCGAGAGGAACTGAATCGAGACTTGCTGACGGCAGTGGCAGTAAGCCGATTCCACCTCCCTCACGACGGAACCGTTCTTCGGCGCGGACGTGCACTTCGTACTGCTCGCCGCCTTCGTTGTAGTTGGTTACTTCGTTGCCGCCCACAAAATATCGTAGCGCACTGGCAATGTCACTCGGTTGCACGCCCACCTGGTTGGCCAGAGCGCGATCGATTCGCACTTCCAGTTCGGGCTTGCCGTCGTCGAGACTGGTGTCAGGATCTTCCACACCGGGAATCTTTTTAAATTCAGTCAGGGCTTTTTGGGAAGCTTCGGTTAAGACTGCCAGGTCGGGCCCGGAAATGACGTACTGGATCGTCGCTCCCTGGCGGCCGCCACCGCCAAACCCGCCGGCTTCACCGACGATCGAGCGCAGGTTGTCCGCAGAAAATTCAGGAAGGGTTTCCGTTCGGATTTTTGCGATCAACTCTGACTGCGATATCTCGCGTTCATCGAGGTCGGTCATGCTCACGAAAATCGAAGCGGCGTTCGTGCTGCTGTTGTTGCCCCCGCCAACGGACATCAAGGTGTACTTGACGCCGGGCATTGCGCGGATCATTTCATCCATGCGACGTGCGATTTTCAAAGTAGAAGCCAAGCTGCTGCCTTCGGGTGCAGAGAACGAAACTTGAAGTTGTGATTCATCATCGTTTGGTAGAAAGTTGAACGGTACCTGTTTCGCAATCGGAATTGTTGATGCCATAGCGACGATACAGGCGATAACAATCGCCCAGCGATGCCCCATGCTCCACACCAGCATCGCAGTGTATACACGGTCTACAACGGCGAAGAAGCCACGCTCGCGCGACGACTGGTGATGAGCAGAATCGTGGACAACCGCCCTCTCGTTCGCCGGTGGCGTTCTCCCATTGTCAACTCGCTTGTCAAACGCGGTTCCATCTTCGTTTGCGGCTACTGCCTTTTCGACATCTCCCTCTTCTGCAAGGTCGCCTTCATCCGCGCCCTTCTTGGCGTTGGGCGCTTTTAACATGCGGGCACTGAGTGTCGGCGTGAGTGTGAAGGCAACCAGCAAGGACATCAAGATCGCTGCGGCCATGGTGAGCCCGAAGGAGCTCATAAACCTCCCGACGATTCCGCTCATGAAAGCCACCGGCAGAAACACAGCGACCAGCGACAGCGTAGTA
>JBBSJZ010000830.1:0-1747 GCA_038256795.1 Pirellulales bacterium
GGCCTCGGCGGCTTGTGGTGGCGGAACGGGGAGGGGCGGATTGGGGCCAGGCGGGATGGGAAGGGATCAGGGCGAGGCGGCTTGACATTGAATTGCGTCAGGAATCTCATTCGAGGTGATCCTTCGAAAGCATTTCGCGGCAGGCTTTTTCACACTCAACACATCTGAGAGGCGGCTCCACAAACGTCCGCACAATCTTGGCAAGTCGCCAGCGTCGCTGCGTGATCCGCGTGACCTTCGTGATGATCAAGTTTGGCTGCCTGGAGAGACGTTGGTGATATTGCAGCAGCGGCGACAGCCGATAACCCCGCGGCGGCAAATTGTCTTCGTTGTAGCATCGTGAACTCAATAGCTATAAATGGGCGTGTTGACGAGTACAAATGATGTGTCTGTTACTATCTCGGAACTCGGACGACCGCCGCGATGTGTTCTGGAGAGTTGGCATACGCTTTGCTGCTGCACCTCTTGTCAATCTGCCGAATGCTCCCTCTCAAGGTGTAACGATGTTGCGATATCTTCATTTCTCGGTCGCGGTGCTATTAATCGCCCTACCGTTCACTGCCGGTTGCAATGGCAGTTCCAGCATAACTGACGATTCCACAAAACTCGAACTTGAAGTTCCCAAGGTCGAAATCGGCGATGATCCGGTGGATCTCAATCCAGCGACTGATGGTGATGTCGATATCGATACTCCCATGAAAGGCGACTCATGAGTACTACGAACCCGCAAATTGACGAACAATTAGACAAGCTTGCCGAGCTGTGCTGCGAATCGCTTGAAGGAAAGCAACCGAACGCGAGCGATGAATCCGAAGCGTTGCTAAAAGTGATGTTGATGAGCGGTTATGCCCGAATGGAGGGCTCGGCATTGCAGCAGGAGATCGAGGCTCGTGTTGAGTTATCGGCGATGACGGCTGAACTTAGCAAAAAGTTCAACGAGTTAAAGCGTTGGGAATCGAAACAGCCAGAAGATCGCGACAAGGCGAAAGCCGCAAACTTCAGTTCGGCGACGAACTCATAGTAACAATCGATCAAAAGCTGTCTTGGCGACTTTCGCGACGAGTGAATCGGCGACTAAACGATCGAACGATCCTTAGCCCATCAACCCACAGGAGCAACATGTCCATTCAACGCCCCGCCGTCATTGTGACCGGCAGTTCGGGTTTGCTCGGCAATCCGGTCTGCAGCAGACTTGCCGCTGCAGGTTACCAAGTCTTCGGATTCGACCGTGTCGGTTGGCCTGAACCGCCCAAAGACGTCGATCATGTTCGTGACATCCAGTGCGATCTATCCGATTCGGTATCCGTTCGTGCGGCGATGCAAAAGGTCCATCATTTGACAAGTGGAAAAATTGCTAGCGTCGTACACATGGCGGCCTACTATGACTTCTCGGGTGAAGACAGTGATCTCTATGAAAAAGTAACGGTCAACGGCACTGATCGTTTGCTCAATGAACTCGAAGACTTTGAGTGCGAACAATTCGTGTTCACCAGCACGATGCTCGTTCACGCTCCCTGCGGCGTTGGCGAGCACATCCGCGAGGAAGACCCATTGGAAGCAAAATGGCCTTACCCACAAAGCAAAATTGAAACCGAGCGACTGATCCGCGACGGGCATCCTCGTGTTCGCAGCGTATTATTGCGCATCGCTGGCATCTACACCGACGAGGGGCGACAACCGACGATTGTCCAGCAAATCAGGCGGATCTACGAAAAGGACTTCCAAAGCCACTTCTTCCCAGGCGATA
>JBBSJZ010000831.1:0-1707 GCA_038256795.1 Pirellulales bacterium
GCTACGGTGTCGATGCGTCCTTCGGCAAGGTTCTCGATTGGACATTTTACGATCAGCGCGAGTGGGTTGGCGGAGCCAAAAGGCGGTCCCGTGTCCCAATGGAATTCAGTGAACAAGTATCGGTTGCCCATTTTCGATCGGATCCCGACGAACCCGTGATCTTCGTCGCGATAGATGCCGAGATTGAGATTCCTTGAATAGATGCGATACAAGTAGCCATGCTGGCACTCGTTGATCGGGATTCGTTCGGGCAATTCACGCATGGTCGATGTCGACTCGCTTTCCATATTCATATCTTTGGGCGAACCGGTAAGGATGGTTTCCAGTGTGGTCCGTGTTGTCATAAATGATGACATGAGGAAGACGCTCGATTGCACGCCCGAGGTTCGCACGCGTTCGATTGAAACGTGATCGCAGTTTCTCATCGGGGATGTCATGACCTCCTTGGCTGGCCCGCATGGAAACTCGCTCGATCGAGGTCGCGACGTCGTCGATGGCGATGAAGATCATGACGACGGTGTAGCCAACCGATGCATAGCCGGCCAACGTCTCGACTTTGTCGCCAACGGGATCCGATAGAACAGTCTCGAACACAAAACTCTCTCGGCGGTCAACCAGCGCGGCACGAACCGATGAGGCCACCTCGGCGGCTTCGTATGGCCCGATGTCCAGTTCGGCGGCGAGCACGTCGGCGTTGATGAACCGCAATCCAGCGTCGGCTAAATGCGAGGCAAAGAAAGTTGACTTGCCCGCTCCATTGGAACCGGCGATCGCGATCACGATGGGTCGTTCCAACAGAAAGCTGAAGGCTTCGATCACGCTTCGTGCTCGACCGGCTGAAATTCACGATTGACGAAGCGGCCGATCGTTTCGGTGCCGTCCGCCTCGGTTCGGCACAGCAAACCAGGGCGACCTTCGGCGACGCGATAGTGCGGATTCGGTTGCCGGTTCAGATAGTCTCGAACACGCTGGCGTCCCGCGTCGGTGTCGACGTCGGCGACCAGTTCGTTGAGCGGTCGCGTGGCACCGGACTGCCCCAGGGCCATCACCCGGTCGCCGCGAAGCAACGGTTCGAGTGATTTGCCGATCGCGGCCCAGAATTCAATTTGACCGGCGATGCTACGCTGCGAAAGTTCAGCGACGTTGCGTGCATCGTTTACCAATTCGTCGGAAAGTTTGACGGGTTGCCCCATGATTCGGTCTCCTTTTCCGTTATGGTAGCAAAAAGCTACCATGGAATCCAGCGGAAACGGCACTCGGCAAGAGCAGTGGGTAGTTTGGTGGTCGAGTCTTCAAACTCGCAATCTTCGAGGCCCTTTGACGGTTATGCCAACAGAGGACCATCCATCCAACCGAATTGAGGTCGTTAGCAGCATGAACGAACTGAGTAAGAAACGCATCGTGATCGCGGGCGGCAGCGGCTTCCTCGGATTGTCGATGGCGGAAGCGTTTATCGCGGCCGGTTTGGAATCAGCGTTGAGGGATCTTCATGGAAAATAGAACAGATCGCACTTGGCCGCTTTCCAACCAGCCTTGGGTCATGCGAATGACTTGGTCGGAGTTGCTGTTCGTTCATTGGCCGGTCGATCCGGAAGCAGTCGCAAAGTTGCTGCCTGCTGGTGTGACTTTGGACACGCGTGACGGGAAGGCTTGGGTAGGAGTGGTGCCGTTTCTGATGTCGAACATCGCACCGCGGTTTTGTCCGCC
>JBBSJZ010000832.1:0-1692 GCA_038256795.1 Pirellulales bacterium
AAGGCGGTCCGGGAGCGACGGACGCAAAACCCGTCGTTCCAGCGGCGACATCGGCACTGGTCACGGGTGCTCGAGCGACGTCCCGCACTTCGACCTCATTGCCCAGCCGTGAATCAATGCTGCAATCCGCCACCACGGTTGAGGAGGAGGATCCGCAGACCGATTCCGAGACGCCGATGATGCCACGATCGCATGCACCGGAGAAACACGGCAATTTGTCGGCGATGCGACAACTCGCGAACGAATCCGCACGCACCGCGATCAATCGAAGCAGCAAGATTCAATCACGCGACACCCAAGTCAAGGCATTCATCAAGTTCGCATCCGCCGTGGGTTTAGTGCTCTGTGCACTCGCCGTCGCCATGTTCACCCACTTCACCGGCAAGACCATCATCGCCGGCTGCATGTGCGTGATCGCTTTCGTGTGGGTCAACGAATCGTTCAAACTCTTGAATGCATCTCGCCGGCGAGGTGCGTCGCAAAAACTCAACCGACGCGAACCGGAAGCGGTTGAACCGACGGACGAAGCGTAGCATCAATCGCCGAGCTCTTCCGCGATCAATCGGCTCCCTGCCTCAACGGCACAAAAGACTGTTTCCCTCTGCGGCAAAACATCGTCGCTCAGGTGCTGTTCGTTCAAGTCGCACGGCCACACTTCGCCCTCTGCATTCCGTTTGGCCCCCCCCAAGAACCGGGCTCTGTCGATGGCGACAACAATCCTGCTGACTTTGACTGCAGCGGATCAGTTGATTCGTCCGCCATCGACAATCTCGCCGTAAATGCGAACAGGATGACAATGACGGCTAGAGAGTTGTATCGCATGTTGAGGCTCCATCAGCCGTCGGGATCGTCCAGTAGATCTAGCAGCCGCTGGTCGAGCGGCGATTCGAAGCGACTCGGCCAAGCGTGGTCGATCAAGCCGACACCGATCATATCCAACACATGTGTTTGATCCTTGCGGCGATTGCTATTGAGCTTCATCCGCACGAGTTCGACTAGCTCGACGATCCGTTTGCCGTCGATGACGATCACTTGATCGACCGACGGCGTAGGGCTAGCGTGGTCGGCTTTCACCTTTCGCTCGGCGAGCAAAATATGGACCGCTTGACTCGGCTTGCCATCGCGACCGTCCAAGAACATGGTGACGTCCATTACCCGCTCACGAAAGAAGCCCGCCGCCTCCATCGCCTCGGTGGCGCGATCGAGATCCTCGTCACGCAACAGCAAGTCGACATCCTGGGTGTTTCGCACCGCACCATCGTCCTTAGTCGCAACCCAAGCCGCGACAGCATGGCCGCCAATGACGGCGTAGGGAATCCCCGCTTCCGCGAGCGTGCGGCACGATCGCTCGAGTCTCTCGCGCACCTTTTCCACGGCTGAAAACATCCTCTCGAAAACGAACGCCCCTTGCTCGCCAGCAAGCGATTCGAGTTGCTCGGGTGTCATTGCATCACACTCTCTTCGGTTACAAACGACCTGCTCTCACGCCCCTCATCGTACTCCATCACGTTTCAGCGAGTCGTACCGCATGCTGTGGACGGCAGTGTATTCAAGTCCGCCGTGCGTGCCGGCTCACTGGACTGGTTGCCCGACAAAGTCGGAGGAAGCACCAATAACGCGGACTCGTCATGAATTTTAAGTCCTGGACCCTTTTCTTCACCGATTCAAGGCTTGGTAAATCGCGTTCTTCTC
>JBBSJZ010000833.1:0-1674 GCA_038256795.1 Pirellulales bacterium
GCAGTCGTGGTACTGCCTTTACTTTGCACTTCCAACTCAAACCCCACGACGCGGTTACCTTCCCCGTTCGGCACTAAAGTCTACTGCATCAAGTTTGGTCGATCGTATACGATATCGGACTTACTGGACGCACGCGGAGCGTGACTTCGGGCGACGACCGCCATCAGAAAAATCCGCGTGTTACCTGTGATTTGCCGCAGCTCAGCTGCGAATAATACTCACGATGGACACGAATCAATTTACAAACCTGTTGCAGCGGCATTCTGGCCTAATCTACAAAGTGGCCCATGCCTATTGCCAGAATGCAGCGGACCGAGACGATGTGGTCCAGGAAATCGCGTTGCAGTTGTGGCGTTGCCGCGACCGGTATGACGCTCGTTTCAAGGAAACGACATGGATTTACCGCATCGCGATCAACGTTGCCATCTCGTTCCACCGTCGCCACCGCCGGCACCTCAAGGGACGTGTATCGGTTGAAGGGTCTGCGATCACAATTGCGGCACCTGCCGCTGAGCCCGGCGGTGATGTCGAACGATTGATGCAATGCATTCACGAATTAAGTGAACTCGACAAGGCGTTCGTCTTGCTTTTACTTGACGGGCAATCGCACGACTCCATCGCGGAAGTGCTTGGCATCTCCGTGTCCAACGTGGGCACGAAACTCTTACGGATCAAGAACAAACTGCGCGTCGCGTTCGACCAGCGCGCGTACTCAAACCAAACGGAGCCCCCTCATGCAAATCGATGACTTGAAACAACTGTGGACCGCCCACGGCGCGAATCTGGAGCGAAGTCTCGCAATCAACGAGCGTTTGCTGCGGGAGGCGCTGTTGCGCAACGTGCGCTCGGGCTTTATTCCGTTCCAAGTCTGGCGGACTCTTGAAGTGGTCATCGGCATTGCGATCATTGTGGCTTCGACGGCCGTGCTCGCCGACCATGTCAACGATCCTCTTTACATGATTGTGGCAGGAGGGTTGGCCGTGCTCACTGTTGGGGTGACCGGGCTGTGCGCTTACGGTTTGGTGAAGAGCTGCAGGGTCGATTACGCGGCCTCGGTTACGACGCTTCAGCGCAACATCGAGCAGATCCGGCTCGCGGATTTCCGGGCGTTCAAATGGGCCTTGCTGTTGGGGATCGTCGCATGGTTGCCCGTCGCTTTGATCCTGCTCGAAGCGCTGACCGGATTCGATGCGCTGGCCCGCGTCGGCCTGGCGTGGCTGAGTGCAAATGTCATCTTCGGGCTGATCTGCCTGGGCGTCGGGCAGGCGTTCTCGCGGCGGTACCTCGAACGCGCCGACCTGAGACCTTGGGCACGTACGCTACTCGAGGAACTGTCGGATCGCTCGGTGCAATCGGCGACCGAACACTTGATGGAACTCGCGAGCTTCGAACGCACCATGTGATTCCTGTTTCCAATGAATGCCGATAAAATTGGCGAACTCGGACGGTTGCCGAACAAAGCGGTCAACCGGAGCCGCCGATCACACGGGTTTTGAAATCATAGTTTTCTGGCGGCGGCCCGGTTACCGCCGACGTTATCGGTACTACACGTTGGAGTTGTGGCGTCGACGTTCGTGACGTCGATTGTGTATCGAATGCGATGCGACCCTACCGGATCAAATCGCTGCACGATACTTGCGGCTGATCGATCTCGATCGCATTGCTGGCACTACA
>JBBSJZ010000834.1:0-1667 GCA_038256795.1 Pirellulales bacterium
ATGTAAGTGGCCAACGGCGATCGGCCTTGGAACGCTCGCAGCGGCGCGGCGTTATGCGAAACCAGTGCTGCGAAGACTTCAATGGTGGCGTCATCGATCGCCGACTCGTCTTCGCGGCGACCGAATGCCGATGACACATCGGCGACACGAGAGCGGACCAGACGTTGATGGCTCAAAACGAACGTTCGCCATGCCGACACATCGCCCGAAAGTACCTGCTCGACCAGTTTCCGATCACTCGCGGTGCGAAGATTCGTGACGGCTGAATCGGTAGGTTCGGGGGCGCTTGTCGTCACGTTGGACTCGTCTGGATGTGATTCACCGTGCAACCTCCATCATACACTGACCGTACTCCCCGCGACTCGAGCTCGTGCGGTTTTTAAATCGTTGCGAAGCAACACGTTACTTCACTCTCCCTCTGGGAGAGTCGAGCGTCAGCGAGGAGAGGGCCGACCATCGGAGACCTCCCCTCGCTTAGGCTCGACCCTTCTGGAAGGAGGGTAAACTCGTAAACTGCACGACCTCACTCCGCTGGTGGGGATTCTTTCCGACGGACGTGGCCCCGCCTACTTGCTGAGCAGGTCGCTGAGTCGTCCGATCAGTTCTTGGCGGTCGTGCGCCGCCTCCGTGGACTGCAGCTTGTTGCTGAGGCTCATCATGAATGCGGCGTAATCGTTGTGCCAATCTCGCTCCAACTGAGTCGGATCGATGCGCGGCTCGGGCCTTTCAACCGACACCGTCGGGCCTCCGGCAACCAAAGCGAAGCTCTCATCGAATTGGGGCAAGTAAATTTTGCTGCGGTCGTATCCTTTCTTCGCCGCCAGATCGGCCAACACTGCTCGCGATTCGTCTTCGCCGTGATTGAGAAACAATCCACCGGAGACGGGGCCACGCTCGACGAGCCACTCGAGCAACTCCGGCTGATCGGCGTGCGCCGAATAATTGCCGAGCCGCCGGATCTCGGCGCGAACCTTGTACTCTTTTCCATGGATGCGAACCGCTTTCGCGCCGCTGGTGATGATGTCGCCGAGCGTGCCGGGTGACTGGTAGCCGACGAACAGGATCGTCGACTCGGGACGGAAAATGTTGTTCTTCAAGTGGTGCTTGATGCGACCGGCGGTACACATGCCGCTGGCGGAGATGATGATCGCTCCCTTTTTGATTTGGTTGATCGCTTTGCTTTCCTGGACACTTTCGACCAAGCGAAAGTTTGGGTGTCGAAACAGTTCACTCGGTTTGATCTCGATGTCTTCCATCTCACCGGCGTACTTGATGAACACTTCGGTCGCTTTGGTCGCCATCGGCGAATCCAGGAAGACGGTCGCATTGGGAATTTCCCCGGAATTGAGCAGCACCGCGATGTCGTGCAAAAGTTCCTGGCTGCGCTCGACCGCGAAAGACGGAATGACAACGTTGCCGCCACGCCCCAGCGCTCGATTGAGTTCGAGTTTCATCGATTCGCGACGTTGCTCGAGCGTGTACGCTTCTCGATCACGGTTGCCGTAAGTGCTTTCGCAAATGATGTAGTCGTATCCGCTGGGCGCATCGGGTTCAGGGTGAAATGCCTTTTCGTCAGGACCGAGGTCACCGGAAAACAACATCGTGATCGTTTTGCCAGCATCCGCGATTTGAATTTCGGCCGACAAAGAACCGAGTAAATGACCGGC
>JBBSJZ010000835.1:0-1641 GCA_038256795.1 Pirellulales bacterium
CGTCGCGCAGCATGCAGTAGCCGATTCGCGCCAGTTCACGTACCGGCAAACCCAGTTCGTGCGATGGCTTTCGCCCCACGTCGCCGCCTTCATAATATTTAAACCACCATTTCTCGATTCCCAGCGGTTTGAACAGAGCCTCGACGGCAAATTCGTCGTACGGTTTTCCGGTGACCGTTTCGCACACCAGTGAGGCGTGAACAAGTCCTTGCGTCGAATATCCGCAGCCCGAACCGGGCTCGAATGCAAGCTTCGCGGTACGCTCGTCGCCGCTGTGGCCGAGCACGTAGTCCCACGTGCCGTCGTTTGGCGCGCCGGTCGCTTCGGAGCAGATACCGGACGTATGATTGAGCAGTTGCTTGACGGTGATGTCCGATTTGCGCGGGTCGCTCAGCGGCCTCGCCCACGGAATGAATTCAAATGCCTTGTCGTCGAAAGTCATCTTGCGCGGCGTGAGTCCTTGCTGACTCCGCTCTGAAGCGATCGCCAGCATCGATGAGGCAGCGCCTCGACACACCGGTTTCGCACGCCGTCGTTAATCATGCAATGCCCAGGAGCTGTGTCCCGATTTCGCAAGCTGTAGGTGGTACGTCCAGGTTGCATGGCGTTTGGAACTCCTGTTGCCGTTTCTAGAAGCACAAAATGTTCGGGTGGTATTAACCGTCGTTCAGGACTTGCGGGCGATAAATTTCAATGGCGGTCGTTCGTTGCGTCCCTTCCCAGCGGGATCAATACCGCTCAGCATGAGTGCCGTGGAATAAATGTCCCCATGGTTTGGAATGAAGGACTTGTCGTTCTTTTGACGTCCCTTGATCAACTCGCCTGTTGTGACGTCGTAGGCCGGATCGAGGCTGCCGTCGGGCAGCATCGGGATGGCCATCAACGTCGCTTCGCCCACGCGACCGTATTGTGAATTCCCCTTCACATTAGCGCCGAGAAACGCGCACGAGGTCACTTGCCAGTGGGCACTGATGTCTTGTCCGCCTATCTCCGACTGTTTCTTTGCTTCTTCGATCTTCTTCTTAACGATTCCGTCCACATTGCCGTGGATCGATCGCCCGAATTCCGAAGTGAGCACGATGTTGGTGTGGTCAAACAGCGACGTATCGCTGTCTTTGTATTCAGTGTTCTTTAATCGCTCGACCAGACAATGCAGTGGATTCCATAAATCCTGGTTCATCATGTCCGTTTGATCTTTGTTTCCCACGGGGCGATTGTCGGCACCCTTCCAGAGGTTCTTGCGAGAGTTGTGCGAATCGAAGCGTCGCACGTCGCGTGACTCGATGAAGAATCCGCAGGAAAGACCGGCTCGCATCATCTCGTAGCTCATCATCGCTTGCACATTCGTGTTCGGCGAGAACTTGGTGCGAGCTTTATTGCCGTTCACGCTGCGATAGGTGATCAGCTCGTCACTTGGCTGGACACTGAACTCCTCACGCAGTGCCGGATCTTTGAACAGCTGAGTCAGCTGGAATCGATCGAGATTCCGTCCACCACTTGCCAGCTGCATGTAGATCTTACGCGCCGATTGGTAGCTGCGTACCGCATGGATATTCTCATCTTTGAGGATTTCCTGATGGGCATTGCTGAGAAACGAGTCAACCAGCGTGGCCACGCTATCACCCGATGTTTCCTCCATCC
>JBBSJZ010000836.1:0-1635 GCA_038256795.1 Pirellulales bacterium
CCCGGTCGTCGAAAAACACGAAGTGCCGCTGGCGATCGAGAATCACAAGGATGAACGTATCGACGATCGCGTGGCGTTGTTGAAACGGGTCAGCAGCCCTTTCGTGGGAGCCTGCGTTGATACCGGAAACAGTTTTGCGTTGCTGGATGATGTCTATGGCGCAATCGAAGCTCTCGCCCCCTTTGCATTTTCGATTCACTTTAAGGATCAATCGCTCCAAAGTTACGACGACGGCTTTCTGCTTGGTGACGTTCCACTGGGTCAAGGCAGCTTCGATCTGAAACGAATCGCAAACATTTTGCGAACTGCGAAACCGCGGCTTCAGTTCTGTCTTGAGGTCATCACTCGCGATGCGTTGAAGGTGCCGTGCCTGACAGACGGCTATTGGCGAACGGTGACCGAGCCGAGTGGCAATGATCTCGCGAGAACGCTGCGATTCGTCCAGTCGCAATCTGCGAAGTCGCAGAGTATTAGTACGCTTCCGCTGGCGCAACAGGTCGCAATTGAAGATGCAAATATCATGGCAAGTTTGCAGTACGCTGGTCAGGAGCTTGGAATATGAAATTATCACGCCGACAATTACTGACGTGTGGCGGTGTTGCGGGAGCGAGTCTGACTGCCAGAAGCTGGACGTCGCTCGCTCGTGGTTACAACCCGTCGAGCCGTATTCGCGTAGGCGTCATCGGGACGGGAGTTCGCGGAAAGTCTCTGGTCGGCGACCTGCCCGCGTCTGCTCGTGTAGAGGCGATTTGCGATTGTGCGACATCGCGAATGGCCGAAACACTTCAGCCGAAGGACCCGTTCAAAGAAGTATTGGCGGGCTTTGAAGCGGACCAAGCAAGACATTGCTCGACACATCAAGACTACCGCCGCATGATCGACAATGCTGACTTAGACGCTGTCATCATTGCCACTCCCGACCATCACCACGTTCAGGCTGCGATACTGGCGCTTGGGGCGGGCTTGGACGTCTACCTTGAAAAGCCAATTTCAGTGACCGTTCGTGAAGGACGCTTACTGGCCGATGCGGTCAAAGCGACGGGACAAATCTTGCAGGTCGGTAGCCAGCAACGCACAATGGAGATGAACCGGTTTGCCTGTGAATTCATCCGCGACGGTGGCCTGGGGAAAATCTCACGCATCGACTTTCCAAATTTTCCCGGCCCGATGATAACGCCACATTTCGAGGCCCAACCCATTCCGAAAGGACTCGATTGGGAGTTGTTTCTTGGTCCCACCGCGTATCGACCGCACCACCCGAAACTCTGGGTCAAAGACGAACTTAAGGTCGGTGACTTGATGTGGCGAGGCTGGGATTTGTTTCGGGACTACTCCGGCCACCTGATGACCAACTGGGGCGCGCACAGCATCGATATTGTGCAATATGCACTGGGAATGGACGACTCGGGACCTGTTCGCATCGAGCCCATCAGAGATGTTAGGGAGGAAGATTTGGCAGAGGATTGGAAAAAGAAGTGGTGTAAGAAGACGCCCAAACCAACCGGACGCTTCTCCGATGACTCACGATTCATGCCGATTAAACTCACCTACAAGGGCGGAGTTGCCGTCCATCTGCTACCCGACATCAAGGAAGCAACCTTCTATGGCGAACGCGGCCACATGCGAATCAGCCGC
>JBBSJZ010000837.1:0-1620 GCA_038256795.1 Pirellulales bacterium
ATTCGCAGCACCCGCCCACTGGCCGTCTTTACCAACTGAAAACCCGTCGCCTCATCAGTTCCCTGCCACTCACCGAGTGTTTCCAGAATATGCTCGACCTCTTTGTGCTTGTCTTGCGTGCTCTCGCGGCTGTTCACGTTAGGAATGTGAATGATCGTCTTTTCGTTTTCGTCGAGCACCTTGGGAAGCGAATCGACGTAGTCGCCCGAATAAAAGTAGTACCCGATGTCCAACTTCTTCAGGTACTGATAGCCACCGAGTTGTTCGTAATACGTGTACGTCACCGTCTCGAACCGGCGTTCGTCCTCCGGCATCAGCACCGCGGCGGCATCGCCACGGAAGTAGCTGCCCGTCATCGCGATCAAGTGCGACTTGTCACGCTCGATCAACTGCCGCACGAACTCGCCCAGCCGATTGTCTTCGCTAACCGAAACGTGATGAAACTCGTCAACCGCGATCAACCGATCCTCGAACGCCTCGACACCGAACTTTTCAAACGCAAAGCGGAACGTCGCATGGGTACAAACGAGAATCCGGTTATTTTCACCCTCCTCCTGGGAGGGTCGAGCGTCAGCGAGGGGAGGGCAGGACTCCAGGAATCTCCCCAGCGAGCCGACCTTCCCGCCATCCGTCCCCGGCGAGTTACACAGGTTCCATTGCGGCTTCACATCCCAATCGGCGAAGAACCCGTGCTTCGTTAGTCCCGTGTTGGCAAAGCTGGCTCCGATCGACTTCTCCGGCACGACCACGATCGCCTGCTTCACACCTTGGCGATGCAACTTATCCAGCGCCACGAACATCAACGCCCGACTCTTCCCCGACGCCGGCGGCGATTTCAGCAACAGGTATTGTTCACCGCGGAATTGCCAGACCCGCTGCTGCATCGGCCGCATGCCCATCTCATTGGACTTCGTCGATCGTCCGTCGCCGGAGTAATCGACGCTGATGCCCGGCATCACTTTCGGTTTCTGCTCACTCATGTTGATTGTCCGGGTCCAGTGCTTGAAGTTGTTCGTCAATGACTTGCTGCATGTCTTCCGTCTTTGGCAACTCCAGTTGGTATCGCGAGACAAACAACTGGTTGTCCATGCCAGCCAGAGCGTACTGAGCCAAGGCGTGGTTCTTGTCGGTGCAGAGCAAGATACCGATCGGCGGATTGTCGCCTCCGGTCATCATGTTGGCCCGATACCAACTGACGTACGTGTTGAGCTGGCCGATGTTTTCGTGGCTAAAGCGTTCGATCTTTAGTTCGACGAGGACATGACATTTGAGAACCCGATGGTAGAACACCAGGACGACAAAGCAGTGTTCGTCGCCAATGAGAATCCGTTTCTGGCGAGCTTCGAAACAAAAGCCGTGACCAAGTTCCAGCAAGAACGTTTGGAGCTTGACGATAAGCTGCTGTTCCAAATCCGATTCGCTCATCACTTCGGTCGGCTTCAGACCAAGGAACTCAAACACATAGGGATCGCGAATATTGAATGCCGGTTGCTGCTCCGCCGACTGGTGGGCAAGGTCCGATAGCTTCTGTTTGTTGATCGACAAACCGCTGCGCTCGAAATACAGGCTCGCGATCTGACGCTTTAGCTCGCGGACGGACCAGTTGCCCTGGATCGCTTC
>JBBSJZ010000838.1:0-1605 GCA_038256795.1 Pirellulales bacterium
CCCGGTCCATCCGGCTTGAACGGAGCATGGGCAGCACCGAGGAATCCGGATGTGCCGGAATCGCTCCAGGGCGCATGCGACGTCGGCGCCGCGAGCCCGATGTTGGGCGGCACGGATGCATCCACCGGTCCGAATAACTTGGACATGGCTGCACCGATCGCGGGCCGGCCACCGATGTTCCGCAGCTCCCCCGGACTCCATCCGCTCATGCACTGCACCGCGTCGTGACCGCCGCTGCAGCCAACAACGCTGCGGATGATCGCGGCCTTGTCCATTAACTTAGCGAGCTGTGGGAAAACTTCGCTAATTTCAATCCCGGCGACATTGGTTCGTATCGCTTGGAATTCGCCGCGTACCTCACTCGGTGCGTGACTCTTGATATCCCACATGTCCTGGTGCGGCGGGCCACCGGCGAGAAAGATATTGATGACGGACTTGTGCGAACTCGTTCTCAGCGTCGGTGAGCTCGCTTCCGCCCGCAGAAGATCCGCGAGCGAGAAACCGCCAGCGCCGAAAGATAAGCCCCCGATTTTCAGGAAGCTGCGTCGTGACACGCCGTCACAAAATCGAGATTTGGATCCACGAATCGACAACATGATGCTTGTTAGCCCAATGTTGAAATGTGGTGAGTGGTGGGCGGGGATGCCGGGGATGGGCCCCTATTCTAGCTCGGCGGGGCCGGACTCAGCAAGCCAGTTACCCTTGGGAGGAATTTAGGGGGTTGATCTCAACCGCATTCACCGGATGCCTCGCCATATCAAAGCCGGTTCGCTAGAAGCAGATCGCCGGGAATTAAGGTCGACCACCGCGCTCGACCACCGCGCTTGAGCGCACCTACGAGGAAGCACCCCATTGAATCCGCTCTCCACACTGTTGATAGTCATCGCCGCTGGTTTGCTTGCCGGACGCGTGACGCTATGGGGCATTTCGCTCGGTACTTCCTCGATTCTCTTTGTGGCACTGCTCGCGGGGCACTTCGGCTACACCGTGCCGGACGGCGTCGGCACGCTCGGTCTCGCGTTGTTTGTGTTCTGTGTCGGCATCTCCGCCGGACCCACGTTCTTTCGCGGTCTCGCCTCACACGGCCGCACGATGGCGACACTCGGCGCCTTGATTGTTAGCACTGGCGTCGCAGTCACTTGGGTATCGGCGAAACTCTTGGATCTACCGGGCGAGATCGCCGGCGGTTTGATGGCTGGAGCCCTCACGAGCACGCCCGCACTCGGCGCGATTTCGGAGTCCGTCGAGGATGCTGCGAGCGTCGCAGTCGGCTTCGGTGTCGCTTACCCGATTGGCATCATCGCGGTCGTACTGTTCGTGCAGCTCGCGTTTAAGTTTCTGTACTCGCCCGACAAGGACACGAGCGACGCCACGATCAGTGCCACCGGTGCATTGCCCCGAGGGATTCAACGTCATGCGATCGAGATTGCGAACCCAGGGATCGTCGGCCGCCGTCCAAGTGAAGTCGAAGCGTTCATGGCGTCGCCGTGCCAGATCTCGCGGGTGAAATCCGACGGTCGTTGGCGTCCGCTTCCAGCCGACTATCGTTTCGAGATTGGCAGCCACTTGATGTTGGTCGGTGAGGCTGATGATCTCGTCCGCATC
>JBBSJZ010000839.1:0-1579 GCA_038256795.1 Pirellulales bacterium
ACGACCGGACTTGCTCATCGAGCTGGCGGAGAAGCACGGGGCTCGCGACACCACGGTTCGCGGCAGCGTGATCGAGGAATTACAAGCCGTGACGCCGCGGCGAAGTCAATATCAACCCGGCCAAGAAATTCCCGAACGCAGCTTCGTTTATCGCTGGGCCAAAAAGTATGCGTTCAATGACTTCGGCACGTACACCCGTCACTTCGATGCCGCCAACTATCGCGACCCGGATGCGGAGGGATCGGAAGCTTCGGAACGATCGTTGCCGGTCGTCACGCGTTAAGTCGTCTCGCAAAAGTGAATGATCGAATGAAGCGGAGTACGTTAGGTCGCTCAACAGCCGACTCGTGCTCAGCCTCGCGGTACTCGATCCGACCCGCGTTGATCGACCACAAGTACCGTCTTTCGGGCTGAGGACGAGCGAGCGAAGTACCGAAGAAAAACGTCACGACATGATTAGCTGTCTTGATCGTGGCAAGCGATCTCCTGTATAGCTGTGAAACTGTGGCTCGGGTGCCGTCGTGTTTGACGCTTCGCCGACGAGTCCCACTCCAAAGGAATGGACTGGCATGATGATGGAACTAACGGACGGGGCGGCAACGACGGACGGATCATCGCTCAATTTCGATCTCGTCACGACGCAAGCTCAAGAGGCCCTGCAGGGTTTGTTCAAGGGTGACTTCACGGGCGTCGTTCATCTCGGTTCGGCTTACGTGATTCCGGCCGCCTTGGCGCTGCTCGCGGTCTTTGTCGGCTACCTCGTCGCCAAATATGCGGCTCGCATCATCAGCACGCCGGTGTGTCGGCGCGTGGATGAAACGCTCGGCAAGTTTGTGGGTCGCGTCGTCTTTTACACGATCATTATCGCCGTCGTCGGTGGTACGCTCAGCCAAGTGGGTGTGAAGATGGGTGGCTTAGCCGCCGTCCTCGCTGCTGCGGGTTTCGCCGTCGGCTTGGCATTCCAAGGCACACTCAGCAACTTTGCCGCCGGTGTGCTGTTGCTGGTATTCCGGCCGTTTAAAGTCGGTGACATGGTCAACGCGGCGGGAGTGATGGGCAAGGTCAACGAGATCGACTTGTTCACGACGACGCTCGACACACCGGACAATCGCAGAATCATCGTCCCCAACAGCTCGATCGCGGGCAACACGATTGAGAACATTAGCTTTCACAAGCATCGCCGCGTTGAAGTATTGGTCGGTGTCGAATATGCGGCTGACTTGCAAAGCACGCGAACCGCGCTGCAGTTGGCCGTCGACAGCCTCGCCGCAGAAATGATTGTTGGAGAAGATCGAGGCTGCGCCGTCATCCTCGCCGGACTCGGGGCGAGCAGTGTCGATTGGAAAGTGCGGATCTGGTGCAAGACGCCCGACTTTTTCAAAGTCACGGAATTGCTCACGGCTCAAGTCAAGACGCAACTCGAAGCGGCCGGTTGTCACATACCGTTCCCGCAAATGGATGTTCACCTTCATCGCGTCGTTTCATCGCGGGCGAGTCAAGAAATTGTTCAACCTTCGACGGTCGCTTTTCCTCTCGCGATGGAGTTACCGTCGCCAAGTGAAGCTGGCTCTGGCGAGAC
>JBBSJZ010000840.1:0-1569 GCA_038256795.1 Pirellulales bacterium
ATCTTCCGTCGATTGTTGACGAGTCGCTGCAGCCTCGAATCGCTTCAGAAAATGGGCTCGCTCTTCGTCCGACGGATATCGGTTGAGCACCGCAAGGTAGGTCGTTTCGATCACTGCGGCGTCGTCCTTAGCGAATTTAGCAATGTGGCTCGAGGCATTGAGCACGGGATTGTTGTCAACGTGCTCAGCTACCATCGTGCCGTTGAGCAGCACGAGTCGCTGGGTGATCGTCACGCTGTCGTCACCGAATTCGTCCTCACCTATGTCACCGTACCGCTTTAGGAAATCGTTCGTCTCGCCGTAAGTCATTAATTGCAGCAGGTAGGATGATTGATCGTCAACCGATTTAATTCGTGAACTTTGGATGATGCACCCCGCAGTTTGTTCGGGACGCAATCGCACGAGCGGAAATACGCTTGATGCTCGCTCGTGCTCCGCAAGAATTTCAAAGTCCGCACGACTGTCAACGCGGAACGCTTCGCTGGCCACAATTAACCGAATCAATTGACGCAGGTCTCGATGCGTCTCTAAAAACTCGTCCGTGAGTGACTCGACGAAGGGTGTCGATGGTTGACCGAGCGGCAAGTCGTCGACGGCATCGCCGGCGGCGCGGCCGAACATCAACGCGACCACGTGGCTGACCGCGGCACGCGCGGCTTGGCGATTATCCGGGTGCGTGATCCAAGTCGCCAATCGCTCACGCGCATCGCCTTCCGCGGGCAAAAGTTCCGGCGAGTAGGGCACGGTTGCCTCGACGCGCGTTTCGATGTCGTCGCCAAGATACTTGGTCTCGTAATCGACATCACCGCTGCGAATGCCTTGCAAGCCATTCGCTTTGGCAGAGGTGTAGAACGCCGCCAGTTGATGAAAATCTTGTTGAACTCCGCCACGCGGTGACCGGCTATCCCCGAGCGACACATTGCCAAGAAAGTCATCGTGACATTGCAAACAATCGATCCGCAGCCCGAGAAATACACGACTCGTTCTCGCCGCCAAGCGAATCGGATCCGGCTTTTCGTCACCACTATCAAACGTCACGGTGATAAAGTTGACCTCGGGCTTATCCGTCCACAATCCGTTGGCGGTAACGAGCGAACGCACAATCTCGTCGTACTTGCGATTCGCTTCGAATTGGTCGGCTAGCCACGTGCGGAAACGGCGTCGACGATAAACAATGAACGGACCATCATCGGTACCGACGAGAAACCGCGTCCACCGTTCAGCCCAGTAATCGTGAAAACGTCGATCGACGAGTAATGACTCCAAATGCCGATCCACACGCTGTGGCTCCGGGATCGCTTCGAGTTCGCGAATCTCTTCAAGAGACAATCCGCTGCCAACGAGCGCTAGGGACACACGTCGGCAGATGGCCATCCAATCGGCCTCGAGGGCAACTTCGAGTCCTTGTGAATCAATGGCCGTTCGCCATCGCTCGTTCACCTTTTCGACCGCCTCGCTCGGAAGCGTGGCGATGGACTGGATCTTGGTGGCTTCCGCGGTCGTTTTTTAATACCAAGTGAGACCGCTCGACAACCCCCAAGCCCGAAACCCCCAGGCTGTGGGTAACAG
>JBBSJZ010000841.1:0-1567 GCA_038256795.1 Pirellulales bacterium
GGCACATCGGTCACCCACACCACGCTGCAACCGAGCACGGAACCGACCGCCAACATCGAAAGTGTTTCCACAAACACGCTGATTGTTGTCGCCAACGCCGGAACTCCCGCCGGCCGGAGCGCTCCCACGCGTAATACGACCACCATCGCTTTGCCGGGAACGTACTTACCGACATGCCCCACCGTTTGGGCGGCCAAGATCATGTGCCACGGTGCCCAGTGACCGAGACCCAGCAAGGCTCGCCGCAGCACCCAGAAACTGGCCGCGATGCCGAGTCCGTAAAGCACGCTTGCGAATCCGAGCAAAGCCCAATCAAGCTTGAGTAAACTCACATCGCTCGCTGCGGATTGCGTCCGCCACTCGATGATCGCGGAGCGGGTCGTCACCGCGAGACCGAGGGCCACGAGGATTGCGATGACGAAGGTTAGAATCTTGCTGCGCACTCAGTTTACCGATTTCATCTGCCGACCGGTCGTCTCGCTCGTCTGTTCAGGCGGCGCCGCGTGGTTCACAATCGCGCCTCCGATGCCGGTACAAAATTCCTCTCCAGGATGCTTCTGCGATGTCACGACGACGCGACAAGAATACGCCGCCCAGCAATCCAGCACTCGCGCAGGCGAAGATACCAGAACCCACGACGCCCGACCACGACGAAGCCGAGGGCACAAAACCGCCGTTCTTTTCTCAGTTGCCTTCGTCGTCGCGGATCATGTCCGTCGTGATGCTCGTGATCGGGATCGTGGCCGTCGGATTGCTGTTCTACCGAGTCATGGCGGGCTTCTTTATTCCCTTGTTCTTGGCGGCGCTGCTCGTAGTCATCTTTCGTCCCGTGCATGATTGGATCGAGTGGCAATCGCGCGGGCGAACTCGGATCGCGGCACTCGCGACGACGTCGCTCGTCCTGCTCATTGTGCTGCTTCCACTCATCTTGGTCATCTCCGTCGCCGCAACGCAATTCACCGCGATGATTCGCGAAGTCGGATCGAACAACGTGACCGAAGCGATTGATCGCGTTCGTGAGCGTTTAGGGTTGTCGCTACCGCATGCTGAGATGTTTGACCGCATCGATGTGCTGGCCGACTCGTTCGATGATGGCGATTCGTCGGACTTGATCGCGAAACAAATCACGGAAGCGATCGAGCTCGTCCAGTTTCTCCAGACGAACGTGCCGGGTCCGGTGACGGCGCAACCCGAGGCGGCTCTTGCGGAAGAAAATTTGCAGCAGTTTCTGACGGACTTGAAACTGGCCAAGGCCGAATCGACGGACGAAGACGGCCAACCGGTGGCTTTCAGCACGAGTGATCTTTTGGACCAGGAAGCGATCATCGCCAGCGCCTCGATCCGGTCTTGGATGCACACGCTCTTGGGCGGCACGTTCCGCAGTCAATTGCGTTTGATTCGCACGCCTGACGAGACCGATTTCGCTAACTTTATCCGTCAAAACCGTGCCGCGCTGCAACCACGTTTCGTGCAAGTCACCAGCGCGACCGGCGGGATCGCGTTCCAGTTCTTGATCGGTCTCGTCATCCTCGTCGTGTCCGTCTACTTTTTCCTCGTCGATGGTCCC
>JBBSJZ010000842.1:0-1552 GCA_038256795.1 Pirellulales bacterium
ATCAAAAGTACGGGCGAGATCGTGCCGGTATGACAGCGACGGTGACGACATACCGGAGCCGCAGCGCGATCCGCGAAGTCGGCAAGGCACTGGCGATCTCGGCGGATTCGATCGACCAACTCGCGAAATTATCGGAGCGGTACGAACGCGACCCGAAATTGAATCAACGAGCTCGTGATACCGGTTTGGATCTCGACTCGGCGCTCGGCAAGCGATTCACGTACCTGGTCGAGAACCTGATCGGTTTTCCTCGACACCTGGCCCAGCACGTGGGTGGGATGGTGATGACGGCGGGCAACTTGTGCGAGTTGTGCCCCATCGAGAACGCGGCGATGGAGGGTCGCACGGTGATCCAGTGGGACAAGGATGACTTGGATGAACTCGGAATCTTGAAGGTCGACATCCTCGCCTTGGGAATGCTCTCGGCGCTGCATCGATGCTTCGATTCGCTTCGCGACCACCATCACGAATCATTGTCACTGGCCACGATTCCCCCCGATGATCGGGCAACGTACGAGATGATCTGCCGAGCCGACACGATGGGTGTGTTTCAAATCGAGAGCCGCGCCCAAATGAGCATGCTGCCGCGGCTCCGACCCCAGTGCTTCTATGATCTTGTAATCGAAGTCGCGATCGTTCGGCCGGGTCCGATCCAGGGCAACATGGTTCATCCATTCCTCAAAGCACGGGCAAACCCCGAGGCCGCGATCTATCCGAGTGAAGCGATTCGCGGTGTGCTCGAAAAAACACTCGGCGTGCCGCTGTTTCAAGAACAGGCGATGCGTTTGGCCGTCGTCGCGGGCGGGTTCACACCCGGAGAAGCGGACCAACTTCGTCGCGCGATGGCGGCTTGGCGTCGTCCCGGCGTGATCGACCAGTTTCGGATTAAGTTACTCAAGGGCTTGAAGGAACACGGGCTCACCGATGAGTTCGCCGAGTATGTGTTCAATCAAATCCGTGGCTTCGGCGAGTACGGATTCCCCGAGTCGCACGCGGCGAGCTTCGCGCTGCTCGTTTACGCGTCTTGTTACTTGAAGTGTCACTATCCGGCCGCATTTTGCGTGGCGCTACTCAATAGCCAACCGCTCGGCTTTTATGCACCGGCGCAATTGATCAACGACGCGCAATCGCACGGTGTCCAGGTGCGCCGCGTCGATATCAATCACAGTGATTGGGAATCGAGCCTCGAATCCGATGCGAATCGGCGCCAGCCTGCGATCCGGCTCGGGCTGGCGACGATTCGTGGTCTGTCCGCCGACATCGCCAGTGGCTGGGCTGAGGAAAGAAAAGCGAGCGGCATGTTTCGTGATGTGGCGGAGCTCGTCAGCCGGACGCGGATGAGCAAGGCGACGCTCGCGATCCTCGCGGACGCAGACGCGCTCGGTTCGATCACTCGCGATCGACGCGCCGCGGTGTGGTTGTCGCTCGGCCAAGAAGCGAAACCGGGCACGCAGCCGTTGTTTGCGGCCGACGATGACGAGGAACTGGTGCCCGATGAATTGCTGCCGATGTCGATGCTTGAAGAGGTCTACGCCGACTACCACATGACGGG
>JBBSJZ010000843.1:0-1548 GCA_038256795.1 Pirellulales bacterium
ATCGGTACATTCGATGATTATGACCATCACCGCCAAACCACTGCCCACGATCCGCCAACTGCCCCCGAACCTCGTCAACCAAATTGCGGCGGGTGAGGTCATCGAACGCCCCGCTTCGGTGGTCAAGGAATTGCTCGAAAACAGCATCGATGCGGGGGCGCATCGTATCGAATTGGCAATCTCCGGTGGCGGCACGGAGATGATTCGAATCAGTGATGATGGTTGCGGCATGACGGCGGAGCAGTTGCCCTTGGCCGTGACCAGCCATGCGACGAGCAAGCTTCCCGACGAAGACACGTTGTTCCACGTCGCGACACTCGGTTTTCGCGGCGAAGCGCTCGCGTCCATCGGCAGCGTGTCGCAGTTGATGATCCGCAGTCGTACCGAAGGCGACGATTGTGGCGCCGAGATTCGTGTTCACGGCGGCGTCATCGAGATGCCCGCGCCGGCCGGGTGTCCGGTCGGCACGGTGATCGAAGTCCGTCAGCTGTTTTTCAACACCCCCGTTCGTCGCAAGTTCCTCAAGACGGCGCCGACCGAACGCGGACACATTGTCGAAGCGTTCACGCGATTGGCGCTCGCGCATCCGAACGTTCACTTCGTGATGACGAGCGAAGACAAGGAACTTTACGACTTACCACCAACGCCGCGATGGAGCGAACGGATTGCCGCCTTCTTCGGCGACGAGATCGCCGAGTCACTCATCAAGATCAGTTCGGATGATGCCCAGGTTCGCGTGTCGGGATACACGTGCGACCCATCGGTCAGCCGTGGCAACAATCGGATGCAGTACTTGTTCCTCAACGGGCGACACATCCGCGACCGATCGCTCCAGCATGCGTTGACCGAAGCTTACCGGGGACTGTTGATGGTCGGTCGGCATCCGGTTTGTTTCATGCGATTGGAGATGCCGGCCGAAATGATCGACGTCAACGTGCATCCGAGCAAGCTCGAAGTTCGCTTTACGGATAGCGGCCGAGTTTACGCAAGGTTGTTGCAGACACTGCGTCATCATTTTCTGACCACCGACATGACGATGCGCGTCGGCAACTCGCAACCGCGAACCACGGCCACGGATATCGTGCCGCCATCGCCACCCCAAAGTGTGTTGGGAATGCGTGTCGACGTGGAGCAACAGCAACGTCAAGCGGTGATCGAGTGGGCCCGCACCGGCCAATCCCCGGCGACCGGTTCGCCACCCGTATCGACCGTCCATACATTGCCCAGTCGCGGTATGGCGGAGTTCCAACGGTTCCCCGATAGCAGCATGTTCACGTCGCCCCGACCGGCGGCAGATGACATCGAGACGTTGACCAACTTTGACGGGGTAGCTTCACGCCCGGCGGCCCCTGAAGTGGCACCCTGGGACGTGGACGAGAATGAGTCGCGTTCAAGCTCGCCAGCCTCTGCGTCACGAACGGATGCGGCACACGCATCGGTTGGCACGCAGCCATCCATGAGCCATTTGGGATTCCAAATTCATAACCGTTACTTGGTCACGCAAGACGAATCGGGGATGGTAATCGTGGACCAGCACGCGCTGCACGA
>JBBSJZ010000844.1:0-1530 GCA_038256795.1 Pirellulales bacterium
AACAATGAGTGACGCGGCGGCACGTCCCCGTGCGTCATCGATGCTGCGATGCAGCTCGCGATCGACGTTCAACCCCAGCGAGCGGTCCGGTTCATCGGGTGGCAGGGGGACGAACGACGCGACGTACTTGGGCCGCATGGGTAGCGGATCGATCGTCGGCGAAGAAATCTCGGGCTGGAACGTCGCAGCGGTGAGCTGGACGGTGAGCGTCATTTCTTGAGGTGGCAAGTGGGGTTCCGGCGGCGCGATCACCGACGGCAACTCGACCTCGCGAACGATGCCCGCATCCAAGTCGATCCAAAACGTGTACCTCCGCGCATCCGCACGGACAATCACACTGTGACAGACGCGGTTTTCAAGGGTTCGCTGGGATCCGAACTCGAACGTGTGTTGTTCATCGAATAGCCGCTTCATCGGCTGAACCGCGAACAACCAATCGAGTTGGGGTGGTGGCCCACCGAGGCCGGCGGCGAGTTGCTGTTGGAACACCGGGTCGAGGGTCAATTTCTCCCACTCGATGCGGCTCGCCGGTGCTGGCCCGACCGTCACTTGGCGATCGAAGTCGTCGGTCGAATCGTCGTTGATCCAGGCGAGTGTTTGTCGCGAGTCGCAATGACAGCGGAGCGAGTAGGCTTCGACATAGAAGTTGCGGCGATCCAAACGGACGCTGAGCGGTGCCCATTGCCGCTCGGTTTGGCCGTCGAGCTCGTAAGCCAGACCGACGCGGCCGGAATCGCTGTATGATTCCGCAGTCCGATAACGCTGGAAAATCGTCACCAGCAGCGATTCGGCATCGAGACCGCGAAAGCTCGCGGGCGTCACCGCCTCGCTTCGGCCGGAACCTTGGGGGGAATGGTCGCCGCAACCACCTAGCGAAGCGACCGTCGTTGCCACGAGAATCTTCACAAGCCAGAATTGTCGTTTCGCCACGGTCGCGATTCCTGATTGCTCGCTCGGAGTGTTACTTTTCGCGTCCACGGGGCTTTACGCCGCTCCGCGAACCGGCCAGGGTACGCGATCGACTGTGGCGACGACAATCGCAACCGGCGAACACGGACACACGTTCGCCCGAATCCTAGAGAGATCGAGACCTGAAGATATGCCGGATGTGGCTGATTACCAATTTCCCGAACTGCGTTCATCCTTGTCGCGATGTGAAGTCATCGAGATCGCGCCGCGGCGAGCATCGCCGGCTTCGGTCACAGCGATGACGAGCGAGGCACTCGCGGCGCCGTTGAATTTCCCGGCGGTGTTGCTCGCGGTGCTTCCCGACGACCGTGTGGCGATCGCCGTTGACCCCAACGCGGCCGAGGTCGAACGAGTGCTCGTCGAAGTGGTCGATCATCTCACGGCGGCAAAACCCAGTGGCATCGATGTGGTCCTCGGCGACGAAGTCACCGACTCGCTGCGTGATTCGATCATCGCGGCGCTGGCGGGCAAAGCCGACGTGCATGTCCATCGCAGCGACGCGCGGAATGAATTGCGCTACATCGGTGCCGATGCCGGTGCGGATCCCGTGTACTTGAATCG
>JBBSJZ010000845.1:0-1512 GCA_038256795.1 Pirellulales bacterium
GGAAACAAGGAGACCAGGAGACACCGAATCGGTTGCTTCTGATTCGCCACTTACCTCCTGCGTGTCTTGCGCGCTTTGTGTCTCCCGCTCTTCCTTCTCCTCACTACCAACTCCCCTCTCCCCATCTTCCTGGGGTGGGTCAAGCTGCAAGCAGTCACCGAAACTGCGGTCGCTTTTCTCTTCGGGCAGCTGAGCGAACACGGCGCTCCAATCGACGTCATATAGCACAGCCGGTTCCGGGGCCGAATCGCGAATCGGCTGGGCGGCGAGGGCGGTGGCTTCTGACGTGGCCGGCGTCGATTTCGTCAACGAAACCCCTCGCCCGGTCGCGCAGCCAGACACCAGCGCCGCGACCATTGCCGATAGCAAAAGGCGTTTGGCGTGCTTCCTGTCGCGAGTCCGCAATTGCCGATCCATGGCGTTCAAGTCCTGATGAGCCAATCAAGCTGTCAAAGTTTACCTAACCGGTTAATTCCTATTGAACGCTTCGGCCAAATTTCCGATACAGTTCATATACCGAGCGTGGGTATCTTTTCGGAAGGTTACAGTGAGCAACTCCCCCTTAATTCGCATCGTCGTTAACCTTTGTCTGATCGCTGCAATGGTGATTCAGCGGTGATCGCGGCTGCGCAGGGTGCTTGCTCACTGAGTTCATCGGCAGGGCGTCAGTGCTGCCAGTCCAAAACGGTCTGCGATGCCTGCAAATGCTGCGAAGTGAAGACCGACGGCGAGCGGTGGCGGTATGAAGTGGCTTGTGCGCACTGGCGTGCAAGCTGCCACCGTCGTCATTTCAACCGGGACGTTGCCCGGTTTGTGCGATGGAATTGGTTGAAGCGACCGGCGGCGGAAATTCTAAAAGGCGCCCATCGGGCTGACTCGTCAGTCTTTCACTCGCCGTACTTCCGAAAGATCTTCATCAGCTCTTCGATTTTTTCGTCGCGGTCCTTGGCACTGCCACTTTTGATCGCATCGCTGACGCACGTTTGAATGTGCTGCTCCAAGACGATCTGCCCGACTTTGTTCAATGCCCCTGTCGCGGCGGACAACTGCATCAAGATATCGACGCAGTATGCCTCATCCTCGATCATACGACCAACCGCTTCGACTTGTCCGATGACACGTCGAACTCGCTTGTTCAGATTCTAATTTTCGGCGTCTGAGAGCATTTCGTTTCAGCAAAGACAGTTCGGCGATTTTGGTTGTTCGTTGAGCGAGGTATTGTAGCCAGAAACTGGTCAATTCGGCATCCCGCTACATCTTCATGCCCGGCATCATGTGCATCTTGGCTGGTTCGTAGGTTTCCGGGTTGCCAAAACGCCGAACGATTTCCTCGAAAACGCTTCCCTTTTCGACTGGCTCATTCGTTTCCATCACTTTGTGGTAGATGTCTGCGGGCAACACTCGCAGCGCTGTCATCAGCCCCATGATGGCCATCGGCCACATCGCTCGCATACCCTGGACCTCGCGTCGATTCCAAATCGTCTTCATCATCTCGTCGGACATATTCATACC
>JBBSJZ010000846.1:0-1507 GCA_038256795.1 Pirellulales bacterium
ACTCGATCACCGCACACTGCATCCCCAAACAGATGCCGAAGAACGGTACTCCTCGCTCGCGGGCGAATTTGATCGCCTGCACCTTGCCTTCGATGCCACGTTCACCGAATCCGCCAGGAACCAAAATCCCGTGATATCCGCTGAGCAGCCGTTCAGCGCCCTCGCGTTCGATGTCGGAACTTTGAATGCGCCCAATACGAACTTGCGCTTGATGATGCATCCCCGCGTGATCGATCGATTCGTAAATCGACTTGTAGGCGTCCTTATGCTCGGCGTACTTGCCGACGACCGCGATCGAAACTTCGTGGCGAGGATTGCGGAGTCGATGTAAAAGATCAGTCCACGGAGTAATATCGAGCGGCTTTGCAGCCTTCAAACCCAATCGCTTGACGATCAATTCATCCAGTTTGTTTTCCACCAACGAAATGGGAACTTCGTAGATCGAAAAATCTTTATCCTTTTCCTCAATGACGGCTTCGACGGGGACGTTGCAAAATAACGCAATCTTTTCGCGATCTTCGCGACTGATCGAATGTTCGCAGCGACACACCAACACGTCCGGCTGGATGCCGATCGCGCGAAGTTGTCCGACACTGTGCTGAGTCGGCTTAGTTTTCAGTTCGTCGGCGGCCTTCAAATACGGGACCAACGTCAGGTGCATGTACAGCACGTTCTCTCGGCCGACATCGAGCGCGTATTGGCGGATCGCTTCCAAGAATGGCAGACCCTCGATGTCGCCGATCGTTCCGCCGATCTCCGTGATCACGACGTCGACATCGTCACCACCCATCCGCTTGATGACCGACTTGATCTCGTTGGTGATGTGCGGGATGACCTGAACGGTCTTGCCCAAAAACTGTCCCTTGCGTTCTTTTTCGATCACCGACAGATAAATTTGCCCGGTGGTGTAGTTGCAGTCTCGGGAGAGCAGTCCCGACGTGAAACGCTCGTAATGCCCAAGGTCGAGGTCCGTCTCCGATCCGTCGTCCAGAACGTAGACCTCGCCGTGTTGGTAGGGGCTCATCGTGCCCGGATCGACATTGATGTACGGATCCAGTTTTTGCATCCGGACCCGCAGGCCGCGTTGTTCCAGCAACATTCCGATCGAGGCGCTGGTCAGGCCTTTGCCGAGAGAGCTGACCACGCCGCCGGTTACAAAGATGTGTTTCGTCATGGAACGCGATCATAACGAACCGATCCCGATTTGTGACGGGGTTCGTGTACTCCGATACAAAGATTCGAACTCAGGCCGGACCGCGAACTCGGTTTTACTACCCCGATGCGTCTGTCGTTTGTGGCGACCGGATCCGCGATGGCGTTTATCACGAAATGCCCACGATTGTCATCGAGGTGCTTTCGGCCAGCACCCGTCGCATCGACGAATGAGAAAAGAAAGAAGCCTACCTCGGCATTCCTTCGCTGGAGATGTACATCCTGTTGGAGCAAGTAATGCCGGCCGCGATCGTATACGAAAGATCGGAATCGACGTTTCAACGTCGTATTCATC
>JBBSJZ010000847.1:0-1503 GCA_038256795.1 Pirellulales bacterium
GACGACTTTGCCGAACGCGACGGCATCATCACGCCGATCAGCGGTGAAATCACAAATTTCTTCGAGCGTTGGCGGCAATCCGATCAAATCGAAGGTGGCGCGGCGAATGAGCGTGACGCGATCCGCCAAGCGAGCGGCGACGACTCCCAGTTCGGCTTGTCGCGCGGCGATGAACGCATCAATCGCCGTGGACGTCGTTTCCGGTGCATGAGGTGGTACGTGCGTTCCGAGCGACTGATAAGCCCACAGGTTGGCGGGATCGTAGCGGCGGTCGGTCCAGTCCCCATCGAGACCGCCACTCGTCACCACTTGCACACCTTCCTCGGCATCCCCGAGCAATTCGTTGCGTTCGCGAATGGTCGCGATTCGACGTTCATCCGGCCAAGGGGCGCCGACATCGATCCAACGACCGAGTGACGCGAGTTGCTGTTCGTCAACTGCGTCGTTCTCTTTGGGTGGCATCGCGGACACGTCGCCTTGCCGGGTCGCCGCGAGGTAGAGCGAGCTGGCCAGTTTATCGCCGGGCACTAACGATGTTTCGCCACTCTCGCCGCCAGCGATCGCGGCGCCGCGTTCCAGCAGACTCAGCTCGCCACGGATATCGTCCCTATCACCGCCGTGGCAAGCGATGCACTTGGTCTTGAGCATCGGCAGAACACTGCGAACAAATAGCATCTCTCCCTCGCTCGTCGGCTCCTCAGCCGACACGGCTGCGACCACGCCGGCCAGCGCGGTAAACAGAATCGTCATCGTTAGAAAGTGGGTCGGTTTCATGCCGCTCGATTATAGCAGCCCAGCCCCGGTCGGTTTGCATCAATCGCACCCATCATGAGGTGCATCGGGTAGACTTCGCTGGGCACACCCGTGGTTGATCCAGAGTACGAATGATCTCGTTGGTGGCCCTCATCCAACGTCGTTTCCAAAAACTTTTTTCAAGATTTGCTTCATATCATGCTGCTTCAACGCGTTTTTTCAGTACTAGTCGTAGTCGGCGTGGTCATGATTGGCGCGTCGGCACAGGACACCGCGCCGTCCGTCACTTATGTGACGGAGCGCGACATTGTCTATCACGCAGATGCACCCCAGACGTGCCAATTGGATGTCTATCATCCGCAGGGTGCGAGTGGCTATGCGACGGTGGTATGGTTCCACGGTGGCGGATTGACGGGTGGAAGTCGCGAGGTTCCTAAGCCACTTCAGCAGAACGGGATCGCCGTGGTTGCGGTGGACTATCGGTTGCATCCGAGCGTTCAATCGCCGACGTACGTTGAAGACGCGGCAGCCGCCGTGGCTTGGACATTCAAGAACATCGAACGCTTTGGGGGCGATCCGAAGAAGATTTTCGTGAGTGGCCATTCGGCCGGCGGATATCTAGCCAGCATGATCGGCTTGGACAAGCACTACCTTGCGGCCCACGATATCGATGCGGACAATATCGCCGGCTTGGTTCCTTACAGCGGCCATACCATCACGCACTTTACCGTCCGCCAACAACTCGGGCTC